>CAZGVP010000001.1:0-32324 GCA_964529135.1 uncultured Caulobacterales bacterium
CATCTGTTTGTCTTTATGTTACTGACACACACGTCGCTGCTCTTGATGCGTCAGACCAGCAGGTTTTCATAAAGAAAATGACGGCGATGCTGGAAACCGAAGAGGCAGCTTTTGATATTGGCGGATATCGTGATGCCCCGCCGGGCTTGCGAATTTGGTGTGGGGCAACGGTTGATACGAAGGATGTATCCTCCTTGTTGCCCTGGCTCGATTGGGCTTTTGCTTGCGTGAAAGCTGACCTTTCCTGATCTTTGTAACGCCTGCGAAGTACAGCCAGTATCTCGCAGGTAAATAAACTTTGAAAATTACCTAAAATTTATGGAGTGCCATCATGGCTACCGAAAAAAAACCCGTTGTTCTGATTTCTGATGCTCTTAGTGAAACTGCTGTCAATATATTTCAGGAGCGTGGCGTCGACGTTGATTATCAACCGACACTCGGGAAGGATAAAGAAAAATTACTATCAATCATTGGCAATTATGATGGTCTCGCTGTGCGATCTGCGACCAAGGCCACAGAGGAGGTCATCCGTGCAGGAAAAAACCTTAAAGTAATTGGCCGGGCGGGGATCGGTGTGGATAACGTGGATATCCCGGTTGCCACTGCAAACGGCGTTGTTGTGATGAATACACCATTCGGGAATGCAATCACCACAGCAGAACATGCAATTGCAATGATGTTTTCATTGGCGCGTAAAATCCCACAAGCTAACCAATCTACCCATGCAGGTAAGTGGGAAAAATCGAAATTTATGGGTACGGAACTTTATGGCAAGACTCTTGGGTTGATAGGGTGTGGAAATATTGGTTCAATTGTTGCGGATCGAGCTGTGGGCCTGAAGCTTCGCGTTGTTGCATTTGACCCTTTTCTTTCAGAGGCGCGTGCGGTTGAGTTGGGTGTCGAAAAAGTAGAACTGGATGACCTGTTAGCACGTGCTGATATCATAACTCTGCATACCCCACTTACGGATCAAACACGTAACATTCTGGGACCAGTGAATTTGGGCAAAGCTAAAAAAGGTGTACAGATTATCAATTGCGCGCGCGGCGGCCTTGTTGATGAGGTTGCCTTGAAGGAGGGTATAGATAGTGGGCATATTTCAGCTGCTGCGCTGGATGTGTTTGAGGTGGAGCCAGCCAAGGAACATCCTTTGTTTGGGTATGAAAATGTTGTCTTGACCCCTCATCTTGGGGCATCAACGCGTGAAGCTCAGGAAAATGTCGCCATTCAAGTAGCAGAGCAAATGGCGGATTATCTTGTTCGTGGTGCTGTGACGAATGCCCTCAATATGCCGTCTGTTTCCGCAGAGGAAGCCCCGCGTCTGAAACCATTTATATCACTTGCTGGGTATTTAGGTCTATTTGCTGGTCAATTAACAGAGACATCAGTCAAGGGGATTGAAGTTGTTTATGCAGGGGATGTTGCAAAATTAAATACAAGGCCATTGACGGCGGCGGCAGTTGCGGGCGTTCTCAAGCCAATGCTATCAGATGTTAATATTGTTAATGCCCCGACTTTAGCAAAAGAGCGTGGTATTGCAATCGCGGAAACGTACCGTGATGATGTTGAGAATTTCGAGAGTTTAATTCGCTTGCGTATCATAACGGAGCGCCAACAAAGATCAGTTTCCGGCGCACTTTTTGGGTCTGTACCACGTGTAACCGAGGTAAAGGGTGTGCCGATGGAAGCCTCTTTCACCAAGCATATGCTGTTTGTTACCAATGAAGACCGCCCGGGCTTTATCGGAGCATTGGGTCAGGCGCTTGGTGATGCTGGCGTTAATATTGCGACATTCAACCTTGGTCGAGCCAGTGTTGGGGATGAGGCGATTGCGTTGATTGCAGTGGATGATGCGGTTAGCGAGGAGACGCTCGATAAAGTTGCTGATCTTTCTTACGTGACACAGGTCAAAGCCCTGGCGTTTTAGCGCTGGCGGGATGTGAGGGGTCAGGTGAAGATATTTCACTCGTTTGAGTGTTTTCATCAATACCATAAGAAGCTTTGCCAGCCGTGGCAAAAGCAGATATCAAGGCCTGAAGTTTCATAACCCGTTCATCTGGGGTTCACTCATCAGGTTTTCATGACACGCATTTTGATCACATCCGCTCTGCCCTATATTAATGGGATCAAGCATCTCGGTAATCTCGTTGGATCGATGTTACCTTCTGATGTTTATGCTCGGTATTGTCGCCAGCGAGGCCATGAAACAGTGTTTATATGCGCCACTGATGAACATGGGACGCCAGCAGAGCTAGCGGCCGCAGCAGCAGGCATGCCCGTTGCTGACTATTGCGCTCAACAATATGAGGTTCAGCGGGGTGCCGGCGAAGCATTTGGGTTAAGCTTTGATCATTTCGGGCGGTCCTCAAATGAGGCTAACCACGAATTGACACAGCATTTTGCGAATATACTCGAGGATAACGGCCTGATTGAGGAGCGCACAGACGCTCAGATTTATTCTAATGCTGATAAACGATTTCTTCCAGATCGCTATGTGGAAGGGATTTGTCCGACTTGCGATTATGAAAAGGCGCGTGGTGACCAGTGTGATAATTGCGGGCGTTTACTCGATCCGATTGAGTTAAAAAATCCGTACTCGGCTGTTTCTGGTTCTCATGATGTTGAGGTGCGTGAAACTCGTCACCTTTATCTGTTGCAATCGAAACAGCAACAACAGATTGAGGACTGGCTTGCCACTAAAGATAGTTTCCCTGCCTTGACGCGATCCATTGCCAATAAGTGGTTGAAAGAAGGGTTGCGTGACCGGGGAATTACCCGTGATCTTAAATGGGGGGTTCCAGTTACGCGTAATGGTGCGCCGAGACCCGGCTTTGAGAACAAGGTTTTTTATGTCTGGTTTGATGCGCCGATAGAATATATGGCTGCAACAAAAGAATGGGCAGATGCAAATGGGGATGACTGGAAACGCTGGTGGCGCCTTGATTGTGGAGCAGAGGATGTCCGTTATGTACAGGTGATGGGCAAGGACAATGTTGCCTTTCATACTGTTAGCTTTCCAGCAACTTTGTTGGGCTCGCAGGAACCATGGAAAACTGTGGATACGTTGAAATCTCTTAATTGGTTGACTTGGTACGGTGGTAAATTTTCCACTAGCGAGAAACGCGGCATATTCATGGATCAGGCATTGGAAATTCTTCCGCCTGACTATTGGCGTTGGTACCTCATGGCGAATGCACCGGAAAGCGATGATACGTCATTTACACTGGAACATTTTGCTGGCGTGGTGAACAAGGATCTTTCTGACGTGCTTGGGAATTTCGTCAATCGCATTACTCGTTTTTGTAATTCAAAATTTGGCGCAGAAGTGCCTGAAGGTGGTGAGTGGGGTGATCATGAAAATGCGCTCGTGCTAAACCTTGAAGAACGATTGGTTTCTTACACTGCTAACCTTGAAGCTATGGAGTTTCGTAAAGCTTGTGCGGATTTGCGTAGTATCTGGGTTGCGGGGAATGAGTATCTACAAGAAACAGCTCCATGGACGGCCTTTAAGAGTGACCCGGAAAATGCTGCTGTTAGTGTAAGGGTTGGGTTGAATCTTATTCGGTTTTTTGCCCATCTTAGTATGCCAGTGATCCCGTTTACTGCAGAAAAAATGCTGACCGTATTTGGGGAAAAGCCAGAGGATGTAATCTGGCCAGAAAATGTGAAAACGGCGCTGACATATATAGCGCCTGGCATAAGTTTTACGGCACCCGATATTTTATTTTCCAAAATTGACGAAGATCAGCTCACGGATTGGTGTGCAAGGTTTGGAGCAGAGGAATGATGATCGAAATACTTGGCTGGTCAGGCGCACTTCTTCTCCTGCTTGCTTATGGATTATTATCTGTTGGAAAATTACGTTCGCAAGATGTTCGTTATCAATCAATGAATATTATTGCCGGGGTGTTTCTGATCGTCAACGCTGTCAGTAATGGTGTCTGGCCATTTGTAGCGTTGAATGCCGTCTGGGCACTTGTGGGTATTTTCACTGTCATTCGGATTACGACACAGGAAAAATAATCTTCAGCTTTCGTCAATGTATGCTTTGCCAATAATTACTATCACCAGAGACTGCGATTTTTGATCGCATAAAGGGTAGAACGGATTTGTAAAATTGTATGTACGGTTTTATTTTTTGAATTCAAGTCCAATTAAAGGAATTAGAGCACGCTTGTAATGCAATGGTTCACAAACGTGCTCTCGAAACCGTAAATCATTATTTTTCTAAAGTGCGTTTAGCTTTTATTTTGCTTTGCTTTCTAGATCTTTTAAGCGTTTTTCAAGTTGCTTGCGGGTTTCCCTTATCCGCTCAGCTGCATGCTTTTCTTCCTCTTTGAGGTGTTCAATGGCGGTACGTAAGCCTTCAGCTTCTATTTCGGGTGTGACCCTGGTATCGTGAACAATCTCTCCGTCCTTGCAAATGATCATATGTGGCTCACCCTTGATTTCTTCGGTAATGGTTTCACCGTTTTCGTCATGGGTGCGTATGATCATAACTTTTTTAGTTTTAGTTTTAGTTTTTGTTGTAGGAGCTTCAAGCTTACTTTCCTCAATGTCTTTTTGATTGAGTGCGGTTTTGATTTCTTCATCAAGGCTTATGCATGAAACTCCATGGCTTCCTTCGCCGTCCCCTTCCCCGATGAACACCATCTTACCCTTCATATCGAACGAAAAATCGTCATCATCTGTCCAGGTAACAACATTGGTACCAAATTTTTCTATTCGAATATTTTCTCCATTTGTAGAAACAGATTTAGTGATGAGTTTGCGTTTTTTACCGTCATTTCCGGTAAAAATTTGTTTTTCGATGATTTCAGTTTCACGGGTTTCAGAAGTTTCCTCTTGAGATGCGTATCCATATTGCGCCGTTACCGCGAGGCTGGCAGCTATGAATACAGATACGCCAATACTGCCAATGGTGCGACGTTTTGAGGTTGGTGTGAATTTCATCAGCATAAGTCTTTCCTTTACATCGTTTCCTAATAACAGAGAAGTGGGTGACAGAGGTTGAGAGGATAATGCAGGGCCATGCGTTGCCCGCGCAGATTTTATCAATGCGCTCGCGTAATTATGTTTTTTTGCATATTTGGAGTGAGTGTTGCCAGTAAGCACTAAAGCATCGCATGATGATTCCTGATCCGCTCTAAACGCACGCCATGCAATGTGTACCATCGGATTAGGCCATTGTATGGCTCGAAATACCATTGCCCCAAAAGAAAACCACAGATCACCACGTTTGATATGTGTTAGTTCATGAGTTAACGCGAGATCTTGCTCAATTGGAGTGTAAATCTCGCTGAATGAAGCAGGCAAGATAATGACTGGTTTGAAAAGCCCGGTGACCAGCGGGCCGGTTTGCATTTTTGATAGGCGTATGGTTACAGACTTACGCAAGTTAATGCTTTTGGCAATTTTATTAGTTGACTGATTAATTAATCCGCAAACAGGCCGGGAGTTAGTCAATAGGTAGTTATGATAGAGTGCCTGGCGTGCAAGCTGAGCGCAAAACCACAAGAGTGCACATGCAAGCCAGACTGTTATGGCGGTTTCTACCAATATAAATGAGGGTGTTGCCACTGTATTCGCTGGTATGCCTGGCATGAGTTGCATTGTTTCATGGCTTGCCCCTGGAGGCGCCGCATATGTTGTCAATAAGGCTTGCAAATTTTCTGGCATGAGAGCTTGAGAGTGTGGTTTCAATATTGAAAATTCTGGCAGAAAAAATCGAATGACGGGAAGAAGCCATAAGGCGTATGTGGCCCGGGGCCCGAATGTTTTGGCTATTGGTTTGCGAATAAGAAGAACGAGGCTAATCAACAGGGCAATAATGAGCGTGGTTTCCATTAGCCAGCCAAATAATGCGCCGGATGTTCCCGCTTGCTCCAGGGAAAATATTTTTTCTATAAAGTCGCCAAACAGCTTACTGATCGTCATGCTTTAGCTCCTCAAGTAAAGCTTCCAGCTCGGCAATATCATCATTGTTCAGGCCACCCGATGTTTCTGCAAGGTGAGCGACCAAAGGCGCGGCGCGTCCTCCAAACAATCGATCTACAAATTGGCGGGTTTCAAGTTGTGCGTAATCGGTACGGCTTACAGTCGGCTCATACAAATATCGGCGTCCATCTTTGTGATGATTGATGATTCCTTTATCTGCCAGGCGAGCAAGGAGTGTTTTTACCGTTGTAAGGCTCCAGCGGGTGGTGGGTGTCAGCAGGTCTGCAATATCCGCAGCGGCCATAGGCGCGTTATGCCACAACACTTCCATAACCTGATATTCTGCATCGGTGATTTTTTCGGCAAGTTTTGCTGGCATTTTTTCGTACCATATTGACTACAAGTGTAGCCATACAATCGATTACATCTGTAGTCAATGGCATTGAGGCACATGTCTAGCAGTTTTGTGACGGACTGAGTGAATCCTGCGGTATCCCGTTTGTTGGAAATCGCGTATTGTTACAGAAATTATAAAACTGAGTGGCTGAAACACTCGCTATGTTGGCAAAAGGGGCCGAGTTGGGCATGAGACTTCATTATATTGTAATAAGAATTTTCTGCATATTGTTTACGCTGGTGGCAGGGACGCAAACTGCCAATGCTCAAGATTGGGTCGAAGGGTCTACACAACGGCTTATCATTCGAAATGCGACATTGATTGACGGCACAGGGGCTCCCCCTCAGGGGCCTATGGATATCGCGATTGAGAATGGACGCATTTCCCAAATTCGCAATATTGGTGCGCCCAATATTGCCCCCTTTGAACAACGCAGATTGGCAAAAGGGACGCGTGAGATAGACGCTACCGGTAAATATGTATTGCCCGGTTTTGTGAACCTTCATGGCCATATTCATGATACTGATAGCGGGCAGGGGGTGCCTTATGATTATGTGCTCAAACTCTGGCTTGCCCATGGCATTACCTCGGTGCGTGAACTAGGTAATGGCGGCGGTGCAAAATGGACCTCCGATCTGGCTGCAAGGATTGAGCGCGGTGATGAACATGGTCCTCGCATTTATCCGTATCCTGTATTTCGTGGCCCCTTTGCAGGTGAGGTCGATACGCCTGATCAAGCACGTGCGCGTATAAGGGCACTTAAACGAGATGGTGCGTTGGGGGTTAAATTTTTTGGTGCGCCAGAAGAAATTTTATGGGCTGGTCTTGAAGAAGCCAAAAAGCTGGATTTAAAGACGACAATGCATCACGCTCAGCTTGATGTCGCTCATGCGAATGTTCTGGATACGTCAGCGCGTGGTCTTGGCTCTATGGAGCATTGGTATGGATTGCCTGAAGCCTTGTTCGAAGACCAGGTTTTGCAGGATTATCCGGTTGATTATGTTTATCATGATGAACAACACCGATTTGAAGAAGCCGGCAAACTTTGGGAGCAAGCAACTGAGCCAGGGACAGAACACTGGAACAGCGTGATGGGAACTTTATTAGAACGCAATTTTTCAATCGTGCCAACGTTCTCAATTTATATGGCAAGCCGTGACTGGATGCGTTCACGTCGGGCAGAATGGCATGACACTTACACTTTACCAAGTTTATGGAAGTTCTATGCGCCTGACCGTAATGCTCATGGTTCATATTGGTTTAATTGGGGAACGGAACAGGAAATCGCCTGGCGCCGTAATTACATCAAGTGGATGAGTTTCATTAATGAGTATAAGAATAAAGGTGGCCAGGTGGGAGTTGGTGAAGATGCTGGTTATATTTATTCCACATATGGTTTTGGCTATGTGCAGGAACTGGAGATGTTGCGCGAAGCAGGGTTTCATCCGTTAGAGGTGATCCGGTCTGCAACCTTGATTGGCGCTAAAATTTTGGGTGCTGATACTGAGGTGGGATCTATACAAGTTGGCAAACGGGCTGACTTATTGATAGCGAGTGAAAACCCATTGGCAAATCTCAAAACACTCTATGCCACTGGACATATCAAGCTTGATAAGAACAATAAGGCAGTGCGCGCTGGCGGGATTGACAAGATAATCCGTGGCGGTGTGGTTTATGATGGTGCAAAATTGCGCGCTGATATTCAGGCCGGTGTTGCAACAGCAAAAGAAGCTGCGGGTATTGGACCCGGACCGATGGGTATAGTTGAGGAATAAGAGAGGAAATTCAGGCATGCGTCTGTTCTCAATTTTTATATTGGCGGCTTTGTCTTTTTTAAACACTGCATTTTTTACATTTGCAGCCGCCGACGGTTTGTCAAAAGCTGATCAGGATCGTCTCGAAGCACGAATCATCGCGCTGTCCCAATTCGGTGCAAACGAGGATGGTGGTGTTGATCGTGTTGCTTATTCGCAGGCTGATTTAGGTGCGCGTGCATGGGTGATGGAAGAAATGCGCACACAAGGGCTTGCTGATATCCGCATTGATGCAGGAGGGAATATCCTGGCCCGGCGTCCTGGTACAGATATAGAGGCAAAGCCGATTATGATTGGTTCCCATATAGATTCAGTGTTGGGGGGAGGCAATTATGATGGCGATGTGGGTGTAGTAACGGCGCTTGAGGCGGTTGATCTTTTGAACGCAGCTGCCATTGAGATGCGCAGCTCACTGGATGTGGTGGTTTTCTCTAATGAAGAAGGCGGATTGATTGGTTCACTTGCTTTAACAGGAGCGCTTGAACCTGATGCCCTTGATGTGGTTAGTGATGCTGGTATTACAATCCGTGAAGGCATTAAAAAAATTGGCGGCGACCCAGAACAATTTGAAAGAGACCGAATTAAGCCTGATGACCTTAAAGCCTTTATAGAATTACATATTGAACAAGGCGCAATTCTTGACGAGGAAAAAATTAATATTGGTGTCGTGGAGGGTATAGTCGGCATAGAATGGTGGGATGTGGTGATTGATGGAACTGCAAACCATGCTGGGACCACGCCGATGAATAAGCGTAATGATGCATTGTTAGCTGCTGCCGGGTTTGTGCAACTAGTCAACAAGGTGGCTATTGAAACACCAGGTCGCCATGTTGCAACAGTGGGCCGGATCAAAGCTTTTCCGGGCGCTCCTAATGTTATTCCGGGTAAAGTAGAACTCAGTCTGGAAATTCGTGATCTTGAAACCACAAAAATTGAAAGCCTTTTTGAAAAGATAGAGGTTGCGGCAACGGAAATGATGGAAAAAAGTGATGCATCAATTCTATTTAAACGGATTAATGTTGCGTCACATCCAGCCTTAACAAATACCGCAATACGGACCAAAATCGCAGATGCAGCTAAGGCTTTGGGTTTGAGTTATCAATATATGCCCTCGGGGGCTGGTCACGATGCGCAAGACATGGCGCGGGTTGCTCCTACGGGGATGATCTTTGTACCGTCGGTAGGTGGCATTAGCCACTCCCCGAAGGAATTTACACGTACACAAGATATGGCCAACGGCGCGGATGTATTAGTGCGCACTATCCTCGCCATTGATGCTGACAATGAATTATAAACAATAATGCTACCTAGTTTGCAGGAGATGACTATGAAGAAGAAATTATTCGGTGCTGCCCTTGCTGTAATGGCTATAACGATGCCCGCCAAAGCAGATGACCTCCGCGATGCTGTGGCTGATGATTATGATTATATTGAAGCGCTCTATAAGAATTTTCATGCTAATCCTGAGCTTTCATTTCGTGAATCAGAAAGTGCGAAGCGTGTCACGAAAGAATTGGAAAGTCTTGGGTTTAAAGTAACCGACCATGTGGGTCGTAAATGGACACGAAAAAAAGCCAAAGCCGATGCAGGCGAAGTGTTGGATGGTGTGGATGGTTATGGCCTGATCGGTGTTTATAAGAACGGTGAAGGTCCCACTGTCTTGATTCGCGCTGATATGGATGCTCTGCCTTTGGAAGAAAAAACTGACGTCCCTTATGCGTCGAAAGTGGTGAGTACAGATTATTTTGGACAAGAAGCACCGGTTATGCATGCTTGTGGACATGATGTGCATATGAGCGTAATGGTGGGAGCTGCACGTCGTTTGGTGGCGATGAAAGACCAATGGTCTGGAACACTCATTATGGTAGGGCAACCAGCTGAAGAGTTAGGTCTTGGTGCGCTTGCAATGATTGATGGCGGGTTGTTTTCGAAAATTCCGGAACCGGATTATAATATTGCCCTTCATGTGACGGGCTCAGGCCCGGCGGGCACTATTGCTTATACTAGTGGCAATGCGCTCGCAGCAGTTGATACTGTTGATGTGATTGTTAAGGGTATTGGTGGTCATGGTGCCTATCCGCATGTGGCGGTGGACCCAATTTTGATTGGATCGCGGATCGTGACGACGTTACAATCTATTGTGGCGCGAGAGGTCAATCCGCTTGATGCTGGTGTGATAACAGTTGGTTCTTTTCAGGCAGGCTACAAACATAATATTATTCCCGATCAGGCGCACCTTAAGTTGACGGTTCGCTCCTATGATGCGGCTGTGCGAGAAAAGCTGCTTGATGGTATTAAACGTACCGCAAAAGCACAGGCGATTTCCGCCGGTTTGCCAGAGGAATTGCATCCTGAAATCACGATTGAGCAAGATAATCTGATATCAACCTATAATGAACCCGCCCTTACTGGACGCGTTGCAACAGCTTTGCAAGAGCGCTTCGGGGCTGAAAGAGTGGTCGCCTCGCCGCCAGTGATGGGTGGTGAGGATTTTGCTTATTTTGGTAAGACCGATGAGGAAATACCATCGTTCATTTTCTGGCTAGGCGGTGCAGACCCGGAAGCTTTTGCAAAAGGTCTTTCCGGGGAAGGGCCAAAACCGCCATCTAATCATTCCCCTTTCTTTGCACCTGTGCCAGAACCAACGTTGAAAACGGGGGTTGAAGCAATGACCGCTGCTGCACTTGATCTTTTCTCAGGCGAATGAAATCAGGCGGTAATTAATCAGTTTAAAGAGGGATAATCTCATGCGTATTCTAATTATTCTCGTTGCCACTTTAACTTTACTGCTAGGGTTGTTGATGGCTTTTGGCGGACCGATCTCCCAGACGGGCCTGTTTGATTGGCGTATGGCGTTCACAATCATGCAAAAAGGTGCAATGCCATTAATGATTGGGGGTGGCCTGTCATTATTGGGGCTCATTATCGGCGTTGTTGGTAAACATCGCGGGACGGTGGCGCCAACGCTTTTAGCTGTTCTCACTGCTGCTGGCGTTATGTTCACCCTAGGGAATATGCGTAGTGCCGGTGGCGAAAACCCTATCCATGATGTGACCACAGATTTCATTGATCCACCAGCTATCGTGGCAGGGGCTAATCTGGAGAGATTAAACCCACCAGGTTATGATAGTATCAATGAATATGGAGAAACTGGAAAAACCGTTACACAATGGCAAAATGAGCTTTACCCTGACATCGCACCGCAAACTTTCACGAAAGAACGCGGTGCTGTTTTTGATACTGCTTTGGATGTTGTAAGTTCAATGGGAATAACAATACTGGCTTCAGACAAACTTGTTGGCACTATTGAAGCTGTCCATACATCTCTCTGGTTTGGGTTTAGTGACGATTTTATTATCCGTATACGCGCAGATAGCAGTGGTACTCGTGTTGATGTGCGCTCAAAATCGCGTGTTGGTCGCTCTGACCTTGGCGCAAATGTGAAAAGGGTGCGTACTTTTCAGGCAAAACTGCAGGAAGCTTTGGGGTAATTTCTACGTTAAACCTTTGATTAAAAAAACCTCGGCAAATATGCCGAGGTTTTTTGTAAGATGTTCGAGATTATTAATCACGCATATCAATGCTGGTAAAATTGCGTATCCCTTCGCCAGTATATATCTGGCGGGGGCGGCCAATTTTCTGGTTCGGATCCTCAAGCATTTCTGACCATTGTGCAATCCAGCCAACAGTACGCGCAAGAGCAAACAGAACTGTGAACATTTCTGTGGGGAAACCGAGGGCTTTGAGTGTGATGCCGGAGTAGAAGTCAATATTAGGATAGAGTTTTTTCTCTACGAAATACGGATCTTCCAGTGCAATTTTCTCGAGCTCCATCGCCACTTGCAGCATGGGATCATTTTGAACGCCAGTGGCGTTAAGGACCTCATGGGTTGCGGCGCGCATGACTTTGGCACGAGGGTCATAATTTTTATAAACCCGGTGGCCAAAACCCATCAAGCGGAACGGATCTGATTTGTCTTTGGCGCGATCAATATATTCAGGGATACGATCAACACTGCCAATTTCAGCCAACATATTGAGTGCTGCTTCATTGGCGCCGCCATGGGCAGGCCCCCAGAGAGACGCAATGCCAGCGGCAATACAGGCAAACGGATTTGCGCCAGATGATCCAGCAAGGCGAACAGTAGAAGTTGATGCGTTTTGTTCATGATCCATATGTAAGATAAAAATCTTGTCGAGGGCGTCTGCAAGCACGGGATCAACTTTGTATTCTTCTGCTGGTACAGCAAAACACATGCGCATAAAGTTTTCGGTGTAATCCAGCGTGTTATCTGGAGAGATAAAAGGCTGGCCGATAGAATATTTATAGGCCATTGCCGCTATGGTCGGCATTTTTGCAATCATTCTGTGGCTAGCGATTTTGCGTTGCATTGGATCATTGATATCAGTGGAGTCATGATAGAATGCAGCCAGTGCGCCGACCACACCGACCATGATTGCCATAGGGTGCGCATCGCGGCGGAAACCATTAAAGAAGTTTTTCAGCTGCTCATGAACCATAGTGTGCATGGTGATAGCGTTATTAAACTCATCAAATTCTGCCTTGTTGGGCAGCTCGCCCTTGAGAAGAAGATAGGCAACTTCTGTAAAGGTTGATTGTTCTGCAAGCTGATCAATGGGAAAACCACGATAAAGAAGTGTGCCTTTTTGGCCGTCGATGAAAGTGATTTGGGATTCGCAACTACCCGTTGAAGTAAAGCCGGGGTCAAAAGTGAATGTGCCTGTCTGTTTGGCGAACGTGCGAATATCAACGACATTCGGACCGTCTGTACCTTCATAGACAGGGAATTCGCCTTTTCTGCCGTCATATTCCACATGCATTGTGCCGGCGGGTTTCATCTTGCTTTCCATATGAAAGGCTCCTGTCATTACTTTTGTTGTTTTGCAGCGCAATATAGGCAAATCTGGCCAGAGGCCAAGACAAGTTTTCACACAATTGCGCGTTAAATCCTGTCTTTTAGTCTTGCCAAGGATTCTGCAGGTCCAAGGGCGAACAGAACTTCTCCCAGTGAGGGGGAAGGAGAGCCAGCAGTCAGGCTTGCACGCACCGGTTGGCCGATCTGACCAAATCCAACATTTCTGGCGTCAGCAATGGCTTGTAACGTTGTTTCAAGCCTTGATGCATCTTCCCATATAGTGTGGTTTCCCAAGGCTTCAATAACTGCTGTTAAAATTTCTGTAACACCTTCTTTTTTAAGAGGTTTTTCCGCTTTACCGGTGATTTCCAAAGGGCGTTTTTTGAGCAGAAATGCAGCACTGTCCTTGACGGCTGTCAGGGTATCACTGCGTTCCTTGAGAAATGGTGTGGCGCGCTCCAGTCTTGCAGTTTCTTCGTTACTGACCTGACCAAGAAAGGGAAGTGCTGCTTTGATAAAATCATTATTGGATAAGTCGCGCATATAGGCGCTATTTACATGATTCAGCTTATCAAGATCGAGCCGTGCGGGAGATTTATTGATGCCGTCAAGATCAAACAATTTAATAGCTTCATCCAGCGGGATGATTTCCTTATTACCATGGGCCCAGCCAAGTCGCAGCAGATAGTTGGTAATGCCAGCTGACAGATAGCCATCGTCGCGATAGGCTTCTACGCCAAGCGAGCCGTGGCGTTTTGACAGTTTTTTGCCGTCTGCACCATGAATCAAGGGAATATGGGCCCAAACGGGCACCGGCCAATCAAGGGCCTGATAAATTTGCTGTTGGCGAGCGCCATTGATCAGGTGATCATCTCCGCGGATTACATGGGTCACGCTCATATCATGATCATCGACCACAACGGCAAGATTATAGGTCGGCCCGCCATGACTTTGGCCATCTGCACCACTTCTCAAAATAATAAGATCATCAAGTGCATGGTTAGGGAATGCGACCCGGCCTTGCACGGCATCGTTCAGCACGGTTTCACCAGTTTGTGGGCCACGAAAACGTATTGCGTATGGGGCGTTTTCCGGCCATTGGTCTGGCCCTTTGTTGCGCCAAGGGCTTTCAAATCTAATCTTCTCAGCCATGGCTTTTTCCCTGGCCAGGTCAAGTTCTTCAGAGGTGAGATAGCACCGATAGGCGTGGCCGTTTTCCAGAAGTTGCAGTGCAATTTCGCTGTGGCGTTCCTGTTGGGCATATTGTGAGACCGGGGTTTCGTCAGGAGTAACCCCCAACCAGTTGAGGCCGTCAAGGATAGCCTGAACAGCGGCTTCATTATGGCGGGCGCGGTCAGTATCTTCAATCCGAAGCAAGAACTTGCCGCCGTGATGGCGCGCATAAAGCCAGTTGAAGAGGGCTGTGCGTGCGCCGCCAATATGCAGATAACCTGTAGGGGATGGAGCAAAGCGGGTGACGACTGCTCCGGTGTTGGAAGGGGTATTCATCATTGTTGGCATATCAGTTGGCATGGACGTTGACCGTCTTTCGTACTCTCTACCCCATATGAGGGGTAATTTTCTTTGGGTTCGTGACTAATATCGTTAGGGTTGGTGTTTTTAGCCTGTGTGCTTGGCGTCTAGCACATTAATTCAAAGGGCGCACATCATTGATGACAAGGCATGTAAGGGGGTGCAGGTGAATGACTGGGTAAGTGTAGATCACAGTGCCTCCCCTAAAGCACGCGAGAATGACACACGCCAGAAGGTTGCCAGAAAAGATTTCGCGCAGATGATCAAACGGGCTGGTGCGAATTTTCTTCCCGGCAATGCTAGCTTATGGTTACGATTGTCCGCATTGCCAGTGTTGCGTCGATGGCTGGGCGTTGAGGAAGAGCGTCTTGCCTTGTTTGTTCCTGTTTTTTTTGCAGTAGGCATCGGGTTGTATTTCAGCCTTGCAACGGAGCCTGCATTCATGCCTGCCCTAATGGTGATGGTGGCAACGTTAATTGCGCCGCGTTATGCTGGATCGACGATGGCAATAATGCGTCTTTTCATAGCGATAATATCTATTGTTACGGCTGGTTTTGTCACGGCAAAAATACGTACATTCATTGTTATGGCACCCATATTGGAACGTGAGATCGATTTTGCTGATGTTGAGGGTAAAATAGTTCGTGTGGAACATCGTTCGAATGGGTGGCGTGTCATTGTTGAACCATCATTTATTGAAGGTCTGGCCAAGGATCAAACACCCAAACGTATACGGCTTAGTTGGCGAGGAAAGAATTTTGAGGCTCATGCTGGTGATGTAATTGCATTGCGTGCAGGCTTGTCTCCGCCGCCGCCGCCTGCCATCCCGGGGGGGTATGATTTTGGGCGTCATCTTTATTTTCAGAAAATCGGCGCTGTGGGGTATGCAGTTTCATCACCAACAATCATGTCTCGCGCGCTTCCAAGTGGATGGATTGCAAGGGTTGGTACGGTGATGCCCGTTGTCGTAGAAACAATGCGCAAGAACATTTTCACACGAATACTTAATGCCACGAACAGTGAAGGTGGTACTATTGTGGCAGCTATTGTTACCGGCAAACGTGAAGCTATCCCACCAGATGCAGAGGCAGCGTTGCGCGATTCTGGGCTTGCGCATTTGTTGGCTATATCTGGGCTTCACATGGGCCTTGCAACCGGATTGATCTTCTTTGGGGTGCGTTTTCTTCTTACGTTAAACACACGCTTTGCGCTTTCCAAACCTATAAAAAAATGGGCGGCGCTTGCGGCTCTTGCAAGTGGTTTTGCCTATTTGGTGATCTCCGGCAGTGGGTGGTCGGCACGGCGCGCGTTTATTATGTCGTCTATTATTTTTGTCGCAATGCTGACAGATCGGCGGGCATTGTCACTGCGTAATGTTGCTGTTGCGGCAATGATCATCTTGATTTTTACCCCGGAAGCATTATTGCATCCGGGGTTTCAGATGTCCTTTGCGGCTGTCACCGCTTTGATTGCAGCGTATGAATGGGGTACGGATTATAACCGTAGAAAAATTGAAACGGGCGCGACGATAAAGGGTATCGATCATTATTCATGGTGGCAGCGCTTTCGACGTTATGCGGTTGGTATTGCGGGAACAGATACAATTGCGGCGATCGCGACAGCGCCGTTTGCGTTGTATCACTTTCACCGAACCGCGATTTATTCATTGCCGGCAAATATTATCGCAATGCCATTAATGGGGTTATGGATCATGCCCATGGTCATTGTGGCATTGCTTGTGATGCCAATAGGCCTTGATGGTTTTTTCTGGCGTCTGGCGGCGTCGGGTATAGATGCAATTTTGTTTACCGGGCGCAGCGTCTCAGATTTGCCGGGCGCAACTTCCCTCATTCCCAGTCAATCATCGTTCTGGTTACTGATTTTATGTTTTGGGGGTGTTATTCTTTGCTTGCTAAAAGCGCCATGGCGGTTGACGGGGTTAGTTGCTGTACCATTAGCCATCATGATTATGATAATTACACCTAAGCCGACACTTATGATTTCTGGTGATGGTCAAAATGCAGGCGTGTTGGTGAACCATGAGGGTCGCGAACAATTAGCAGTTTTTGACCGGCGACGCGGGCGTTTTACCACTGGTGTCTGGATGGAAAGTCTGGGGTTTGATGGCGATCAACAAAAACCACTGGTGATGCGCGATGTTATGCCTTGTGACCCTGAAGGCTGTGTTATTACTTTGGGGGGGCGTGTTGCGGCCATCTCCTCTCATCCCATCAGTTTGGCGCAAGATTGTTCAGGTGCTGATATTGTCGTGGCCCTTTACCCGGTTAATCGACGACTTGCCCCTGAATGTCGCGCGCTACTGCTTGATCGACGCGGCGCATGGGAAGATGGGGCAAGATCTTTGTGGGTTCAAGGGAATGGATCAATTACAGTGCGGGCGGTGACGGGGCGCGGGCGAGACCGGCCTTGGCGATAGATTGATCTCAAGCTGAGGCTTCTGGTGGACAGGGTGATCACGCTGTTTCATACTCACCTAAAAAGGGAAGGGTCACTAATGAATCCCGAAAATTATGTTATTCTTGGCGTCTTTCTTGGCTTTATTGCGCTGGAATTAATATTTACAAATTTTTTGCGTAAAGACCGTCAAACCCGTGATGACGGCGTTGTTGAGATTGTCAGCACATTTACGCTGATTTTATTTACCCAGCCGTTTATTCTGTTTGCAGCTGCTGCCTTAATGGGGGTTGTGTTCCCTCAAGCTGCTGGTTCATGGGCAGGGTTGCCCATTTTGGCGCAAATATTGTTGTTTCTTGTTCTCGATGACTTGACCCAATATTGGTGGCATCGTGCATCCCATAGTTTTCCATGGTTATATAAGTTGCATCGCCCTCATCATAATGGTGAATACCTCTCTATACGAACGGTTTATCGGAATAATTTTTTCTACTATCTACTGATGCCGGGTATTTGGCTTTCCGGTATGCTTATTTATCTTGGGTTAGGATGGGTATATGCAGGGTATCTGATGTTCAAAATGTCGGTAATTTATGGCGCTCATTCTGATGTGCGCTGGGATGAAAAACTATATACTATAAAGTGGCTTTCCCCGGTGATGTGGGTGGTGGAGCGAACGATCTCAACGCCTGCAACTCATAGCGCTCATCACGGAAAATATGCAAGTGATCCTGCTACAAATTATAAAGGTAACTATGGCAATCTTCTGTTTTTTTGGGATGTTTTGTTCGGTACTGCAAAAATCACACGAAGCTATCCCGAACGTATGGGTGTAGAAAATTTACCCGATACAGGCGCAGCAGAGCAATTATTCTGGCCGGTGGTGCGGGGTAGGGTAAAATCATAATGTAAAATATTCGCCTAATATTCGCCTAAGTTGAAACCTCTGCATTATATCTTATGTTCTTGGGCGTGATGGACGGGGTATAATATGAAAGTATTATATAAAAGCGTGTTTGTTGTCATCCTTGTGTTTATGGCTGCTGTAGGTTGGCTTTATTTTGTCAGTGTTTGTGGTGTGAACAATGCAAAACGAAATAATGAAGCGAGCTTTATACTAAAGACCTGCGCAAATTTGGGTTATGGGCACGCTGAGGCGTATTTGGGTATTATGTATTGGAGTGCCGCACATAACGGTGATCCAAAGTCATTTGGGTTTGATTCTGAACTGTCTAAAGAGAAGTCCGAGAAGCTTGGGTGGAAATATCTTGAGTCTGCATCAATTAAGAAGCGAGGGCGTATTGCTCAGAACGAAATTGGTATTGCTTATCTTGAAGGTGCTTATGGTGCGAAACGAGATTATGAGAAAGCACGAATTTGGTTGGAGAAAGCAACCCAAAATGGTGACGAAATTGCTCCCTATAACTTAGCTGATATATATGCAAATGGTTATGGTGTTGAGGCGAATTTGTTTGAAGCATTATCATTTTTAAGTCTGTCAGCGGAGCACGGTTATTCTTTGGCAAAGTGTAAACTAGAATATTGGCACCAAAATGAAAATAGTTACACTGCTACCGAAAAACTAAATTACCTACGCGTGTTGATAGAAAATAAACTAGGTACGGAGTACCGTTGTTATAATAAACCTCTGATAACAGAAATAAATGATAGATTTCAGAATTTTATTTCTGAGATCAGTATATCTGCTTCTATAGTGATCGAGCGAATTAAGCGCGCAGTGATGCCTGATTTTAGGCTGAACTTATTGCAATCTGTGGATCAACGTTCATGCGAGGTCTATAAAAGTGCAGTTGATGCTTTATTCGGGCGAGGAGGGAATGTAATACGCCCCATTACAAGCCCATATGCTCCATTTATTAGAGATGATGTAGTGGTTGCCCCTAAGGAATTCCTTCGGGATACGGGTGAGCAAGAGTTGGTTGAAGTGGATGCCTTGAATTCAGATGGTATTTTCCAAAAAACCGGCATTCGAGAAAATACTCGAACGCGCCGAATTTTTAAGAGCTTTGTTCTTGACACAACGGATTTTTTCGACCCGCTCCGATCAGAATCCGTTACATCTCTTGTTGATTGCTTTGAAGGAAAACAAATGAAGCAACTATTTTGGACTGGTTCTTTGCGATTGTTGAATGCAGATTTTGAAAAACGGAACAAAAACGGGGATATTGATGATAATTTCGGGACCATATGGAGTTTTTCCCCGGTAGGTATATCCCCAAATGGGCGGTACGCGCTTGTGTACGGTCAATATTATTGTGGTGGTTTTTGTGACGCAGGCGTATTTTATTTATTTAAAAAAAGTGAAGTCGGCGTTTGGGAGATTGATGGCCATCAAGTCCGGTCTATATCTTGAGAAAATCAACTATGATATCAACTATGATATAAGTCGAAATTCGTAGAGAAATTAATTCTAAACATACCACAAAGCGAAACTGACAATCATGGTAGGTAAGATGAAAGTGAAAACACTAAGTGCGATTGCATTCGTTATGTGCGGGTTGTTGTTTGCTTGTTCGCAGGCACCGGATCAACCCCCTCAAGAGCAATCTGAAAAGGAGCTGATTTCCACCGAAAATGGCGAGGGATCATCTGAAGTTGAAGGTATTGTGATTTATCGCGCTAAAGGTGTGATCTCCATGCAACGGGACGACTCGGATGATGGCGTGATTGCACAAGCTGTTGCGGTTAAGGGTGGGAGTGTTATTGCAGTTGGTATACTGAAGAATTTGCAAAATGCGTTACCTAACAGTGTTGTTGATGATAGCTTCTCCAATCATTACATCTTGCCGGGTTTTATCGACCCACATATCCATATGTTGTTATCGTCACTGCAATACGCATTGCCGCTTACCCCGCCCTGGCCGATGGCAACACCTGATGGGATAGTTGAAGGCTTATCAACACGAGCAGCTTTTTTGGAGCAGTTGGTGAAACTGGAAGGGGAGGCAGCCGGGAAAAAACCACTGATCATTTATGGTTATCACGATCTTGTTCATGGCGATCTTGTTCGCGAAGATCTTGATGCAATCACCACTGAACGACCACTGATTATCTGGCATTACTCGTCCCATGATTTCTATCTCAATAGTGCAGCGCTCGCGTGGGCAAAAATTACACCCGAACTTCATGAACGATTTGAAGGAATTGCCCTTAATGAGGAGGGAGAATTAACGGGACGAATTTTTGAAGATGCATTGCCATATTTGACCCAGACCATGGGCCCGACATTACTTAATCCGGTGCGTGTAAAAAAAGGACTTGAGGGCTTTTCCAGCCTGCTGCGACAAGGCGGTGTGACTAGTGTGGCTGATCTTGGGTATGGTATTTTCGGGTTAGGGCTTGAAGATCTCAATATATCGCTGAATTGGCAATCTCCTGATCATAGTGGTTATCACCTTTATCTGGTGCCGGAGCATCGAGCTTTTGCAACGGCTTTTGGGGAGGAGCGTGTTCAGACAATTCTCGATATGGTGTCTGGTGCGCGCAAAACGCCAGCACCTGTCTTGCCCCAAGTGAAATTTTTTACCGATGCAGCCTTTTACTCCCAGACCATGAGGGTTTCGCCGCCGGGTTATTTGTCCGGCCAGTCGCAAGGGTCTCAGGGGCTTTGGGTACTGGAACCCGATACTATTGCCGATACTATTCAACCATATTGGGATGTAGGGCTTGGTGTGCGCATTCACTCCAATGGTGATGAAGCGCAAACAGCTACATTAGACGCGTTAGAGGTGTTGCGGGTCACGGACAAGACAAGGAGATTTGTGGTTGAACATGCCGGGTTGTTCTCTCCAGATCATATTGCCAAGGCTGCCAGGTTGGATGCGGTTATTTCCGCAGCCAGCCATTATGTATTCTATCTGGGCGAGGCCTATCAAGGCCCTCTGGGCGAGGAACGTGGCAATTGGATATCGCCATTGGCATCGCTTTCCACGGCGGGAACACCAGTGACGCTTCATTCTGATGCGCCCCTGGCACCGCCATTGCCATTGACTGCAGCTAGTGTTCATCTAACCCGTGCTACAAGGGAAGGCGGGGTCCTTGGGCCTGAGGAGAAGTTGTCGCCTTACGAAGCGCTTGAGGCGGTAACAGTCGATGCTGCCTACGCCCTCGGCCTGGAAGGGGAGATCGGATCAATTGCTGCAGGGATGCGGGCTGATTTTACGATCCTGGAGGCAAATCCACTGGAAACACCGGGAGAGGACTGGCCAAATATCAAGGTTTGGGGCGTCGTGTTGGCGGGCGAGAAGCTTCCACTTAAGCTATAACGGGCATTCCGCTACTGGCTCCGCTGCTGGCAATCCGTTGGGCTCTTGCTAATTTCCTCTGTCTTGGTTATCACGCTTTCCTTGCTTTTTGAGGGCCTTCCATTTAGAGGGCCTTTCTTTTAGGTGAGACCTTTCATTTTGATCGGGCCTTTCTTAATTGATAGAGAATGACTAATTTCTATCCAATCATACTCGTTTTTCAGGTTTTGAAGTAGCTATGGACATTATTCCGATTATCCTGACTATCCATGTTCTGATCGTGCTCGCACTGATCGGAGTTGTTTTGCTGCAGCGTTCCGAAGGTGGAGCGCTTGGTATTGGCGGCGGTGGCAGCGGTGGTGGATTTATGTCCGGGCGTGGTGCAGCCAATGCGTTAACCCGTTTGACATCAGTGTTGGCCTTTATGTTCTTTGCCACTTCGCTGGGTCTTGCAATGGTCGCTGACAAAGGTGAAACAGGGGCTGATATTGTCAATGATATTACCGGTGCTGCTCCTGATGCGGGCGTTGCTGGTGAGATTGATGCAGCAGATGATCTTGGTGGTATTTTCTCAGGTGAAGATGATACGCCTGCAGTTGAAAGCGCGCCAAATGCTGACCCTTTGGGTGAAATTACCACAGAGGTAGGAGAAACTGAGGTGCCAGAATCTGTTGGAGTTGTTGTTGATCCGGTTGTGGATGTACTGCCTGACTTTGCAGATGATGTTACGGAGACAAAGGCACCATCAGAGGATGTGCCCACAGAAGAAAGTGACCCGCAATAAGCTTGGGAATCTATAGATGACTGTTCCACATATTGTGTCAATCTATCGGTATCCGGTTAAGGGGCTAACGCCTGAATCTTTGAACCAGACGCACCTGCATGTTGGGAAAACGATTGCCCATGATCGAGAGTGGGCAATAGAGGCTGGAACAGATAAGTTTGATCCGGATAACCCGAAGCATTTCCCTAAAATAAATTTCCTGATGCTAATGCGCGACGAGGCCCTTGCAGGCCTTCAGACGCGCTACGTTGCTGAGACCTGTACATTGACCATAGGTAAAGACGGTAATGTTTTGATTTCTGCCGCGCTCAATGATCCTGAAGGGCGTCGTGCAATGGAAACATTCTTCACTCAGTTTATGCCAAAGTCTCATGGTGGGCGCCCAAAAATTGTTCAGTCGGCAGATTTTTCTTTTTCCGATCTAAATGATCAGGTAATCTCTATTATCAACCTTGCAAGCGTGCGTGTGCTAGCGCAAGCTGCTGGTATTAGCGTTAACCCGTTGCGGTTTCGAGCCAACCTCTACATTGACGGGATAGAGCCCTGGGCCGAGATGGATTGGGTTGGGAAAACGCTGTATCAAACAGATGGCGCTGCACTGCTGGGCCAGAAGATTACCAGGCGCTGTCCGGCTATTAATGTGAACCCCGAGAATGCAGAGCGTGACTGTGATCTTAACCGGATATTGATGGAAAAATTCGGTCATCCAAATTGCGGTATCTATATGAAGGTAACCGGCGATGGTCAGATCGCTGTGGATGACGTATTTCAAGTTTCCTGAATTGTTGCTAGTATCACTGTGCCTGCAGACCCAAACGTTACAGGAGACGCCGCGCAATGTTACAGGATATATCGGCCTCTATAGAGGCGTGTGCCGCGCATTACGGGGATGATGAAGCGGCGATGCGCGAATATCTGGTAGCAGGCCAGGCGCGTGCGCTGGAACTTGATAATCGCGGACCGCTGAAGTTTGATGATAAGGGGCACCTTGATCCTGTTATCAGAGCGGCTTACTCCAAATATGGGTTTTATATATTTGAGAATGTGATTAGTACTGAAGAACTAAACGACATTCGCGATGATCTGGAGCGAATGCGTGAAAAGTTTCCCACTCATAGTGGTGCCGAGACCAACGCGAATGGTGAAGTAGCATTAGGAGCAGGGCATCAGGCGCCTAGCTTATTATGGGCGAAGTCTCTTGGGGACCCGCTTGGCGGAACGGCACTGGCCAATGGTCGCCATCAGGTGAAATTGTTTGAACCGAAGGCCTCATCAAATGCCCCAGAGTTCGCCCCGTTTATTTTGCTCGGGTCGTTGCAGTTTTCTGAAGCATGTTTGCGGCTATATGGTCACCCCCAATTGCTGAAGGTTGCTGCTGATATTCATGGAGAAGATTTTGCCCCTTTTCATGAGTGCCTGTTTATCAAAGATCCGGGGCTAGGGGCTGCGGTTTCCTGGCATCAGGATGGTGATACTCATTGGGATAGTTCAAGCTTTGATGAGGATATTCATGGCTTCAATTTTATGGCGCAAGTTTATGGCAGCACGGCTGTAAATGGAGTGTGGGTTGTTCCGGGTACGCATAAAACAGGCAGAGCCAATATTCGCGATATGGTGGCTGAGACGGGTAACGAGCGTCTTCCAGGCGCTGTCCCGATGATTTGCAATCCAGGGGATGTGGTTATCTGTAACCGGCAAATTTTACATGGTTCATTCGCCAATACCGGTTTTGAACAGCGCTTGACTGTTAATTTTGGTTTTCATCGGCGTTCATCTGTTCTCAATGTAAAGGGAGCGGGAATTCATAGTGCGTCTGTGGTTTATGATGATGCGATGATCCGGGAGCGAGCCAGGCTTATACCGCTTGCTATTGATGCGCGTCAGCAACGCTATCCTGATGAAGTTGCCTATTGCTATAAACCGTTTGCGCATGAGCTCGATCATTATCGCTGGTCACCAGAGGCAATGGCAGGGTTGAAGGATTATAATCTGCAGGATTTGAGCATTTAGGGGGCGCTGTTTTCCCTTAAAATCACTTTGAGCTGCTTAATCTGGCACTGGTGCGTGCGATTCGGTGGCTGATTGCACAAGTAATGTGTTTTAGCTGTTTGCAAGTGGCCGAATCCCCGCTAAGACGAACTTCCATGGCCCGATATATTTTCATTACCGGCGGCGTGGTTTCCTCATTAGGAAAAGGCATTGCTTCAGCGGCTCTTGGAGCTTTGTTACAGGCGCGTGGATATAGCGTTCGCTTGCGAAAACTGGACCCCTATCTCAATGTCGATCCGGGCACGATGAGTCCCTACCAACATGGCGAAGTGTTCGTCACCGATGACGGTGCTGAAACTGATCTTGATTTAGGCCATTATGAACGTTTCACCGGTGTATCAGCCTCCAAGGCTGATAATGTGACAACAGGGCAGGTCTATCAAAAGATTATTAATCGTGAACGACGTGGAGAATATCTTGGCGCCACTGTCCAGGTGATCCCCCATGTGACCGATACCTTAAAGGAATTTGTGTTATCCGATGCAGGGGGCGCAGATTTTGTTTTGTGTGAAATAGGGGGGACAGTCGGTGATATCGAAGGGTTACCATTTTTCGAGGCGATCCGCCAATTGAAAAATGAGTTGCCAAGAGGGGATGCGATTTTTGTGCACCTCACCCTGATGCCTTATATACCCTCAGCAGGGGAACTAAAAACAAAACCTACTCAGCATTCGGTTAAAGAATTACGCTCTATTGGTATCCAGCCAGATATTTTGTTAGTTCGTGCGGATCGAGATATCCCCACAAGCGAACGCAAAAAAATCGCGTTGTTTTGTAATGTCCGACCATCAGCGGTGGTTCAGGCACTTGATGCCAAGACTATCTATCAGGTGCCGCTCGCCTATCATGAGCAGGGCTTTGATACTGAAGTACTGGCAGCATTTGGTATTAAGGACGCGCCTATGCCCGATCTTGCCGGGTGGCAAGAAGTTGTGACACGTATCCTCGAACCTGATGGCGAGGTAACAATCGCCGTGGTTGGTAAGTATACGGAAATGAAAGACGCCTATAAGTCTTTGATAGAAGCTATTGCCCATGGTGGCATCGCCAACAATGTTCGTGTCCATGTTAAATGGGTAGATAGTTCGGTCTTCAAGGATGAGGGGGAGGCGATGGCAACCCTTGAAGGGGTGCATGCGATCCTTGTGCCCGGTGGGTTTGGCGAACGCGGGGCGGAGGGCAAGATCATGGCCGCTAAATTTGCGCGCACGCGTGATGTCCCTTATTTTGGTATTTGTTTTGGTATGCAGATGGCGGTGATTGAAGCTGCTCGTAATTTGCTTGGGGAAAGTGATGCCAGCTCATCGGAATTTGGCGAGACCCATACGCCGATTGTAGGGTTGATGAGGCAATGGGAAAAAGACGGTATCAAACATGAACGCCGCGAGGATGGTGATCTTGGTGGTACGATGCGTCTTGGGGCCTACCCTGCAGCGTTAAAACCTGGCAGCCGGGTGGCAAAAATCTATGGTGAGACGTTCGCAGAGGAGCGCCATCGGCACCGCTTTGAGGTGAATATGGCGTGGGCTGAGCGCTTGGCAGGCAAGGGAGTTGTCTTTTCAGGAACATCTCCTGACGGCACATTGCCTGAAATTATGGAAATTCCGGATCACCCCTGGTTTATCGGCGTACAATATCACCCTGAACTGAAATCAAGGCCGTTCGAGCCGCATCCATTGTTCGCTTCATTTATAGAAGCGGCAGTGAAGCGCTCGCGATTGGTATAACAAAGGCAATTCTCTTCCATGCATAAACCCGTTCTTGTTACCGGCGCTTCTTCAGGCATTGGTGAAGCCACCGCCGTTCATCTTGCCCATAAGGGGTTTACTGTTTTTGCTGCAGCGAGGCGGATCGCGGCACTCAATGATCTGGCCACATTGGGTGATGGCCGTATTCACCCCATAGCGATGGATGTAACTGATGAGAGTTCGATCCGCGAAGCGGTGGATCGAATTGCTGCGCAAACCTCTACGCCGCTTTTTGGCCTGGTCAATAATGCCGGCGTCAGTGTCACTGGTCCTGTTGAGTGTGTTCCAGTGGCCGAGTGGAAGCGTCAATTTGAAACCAATGTTTTCGGGCTTGTTCAGGTGACCCAGGCCGTGTTGCCGCAAATGCGCGCTGAGGGCAAAGGCCGGATTATCAATATTGGCTCTGTTGCCGGGCGGATTGTGGCACCATTTTTTGGACCTTACGCGTCGTCGAAACATGCCGTGGAAGGGATTAGCGATGCGCTGCGGCGGGAACTGGCTCCGAAAAATATACGTGTAAGTCTCGTTCGCCCTGGTTTTATCAATACCCATTTTGGGGATCAGGAGCAGGCTTCTCTTGAAGCCTATGTTAATGTTGATAATTCCTATGCTGATGATGTTCACACATTTGCCAAATGGCATGAGAGGGGTCATCCCAATGCGGTGCCGCCCTCAAGGGTTGCCGAAGTTGTGCATCACGCTTTAACATCGGCTAAGCCTCATTCACGGTATACAGTGCCTGGTCAATATCTGGGCTCTCTGGCGATGCGCAATTTGCTGCCATCAGCAATTGTGGACAGGGTTTTCGCAAAAATAACGGGTGTAGGATAGGGCTGCTCATTTGTAAGCGCCCTTTTTTGAAAGCTGTTGTAATTAAATGTTGTTGTATACGGATACTATATCATCCATATAAGTATTTGCAGCTGAATATATTGAATACATTATAAAATATTAAATTTTATTCGCGCTATGATATAACATCCACATTCTGAAACCTGTAAATTTAATGTTTTCGCTTTTTTTGATAATAACCACGCGCAAATATCAATTCTGCGACCAGTCGAAATTGACTTCTAAAATGGTACGTGAATATGGTTGATCAATCATTAGGGAATTATCTGTGTTCCCATTTGAAATAAGCGGGTCTCCCAAATCGGGAGCTTTGGGATTTGCAATAATACCTCGGAGGGATAAATTATGCGAAAATCAATGACTATGAATCTACTAGGTGGCACGGTGCTGTCATCATTGATGTTTCTGACTGTTCCGGCGATGACCGCCGCAATGGCGCAGGACGAAATTCCTGACGCAGCTGAAGATGCCTTTGAAGAAGATCGTGACAATATAGTAGTCACGGGATCACGGATTCGTCGTGATGAATTTTCCTCGATCTCGCCAATTCAGACAATTGACGCAAATGCCGGCCGCAGTATCGGTCTGTTCGATCTTGGTAGCCTGATCGCTCAGTCACCAACAGTGACGGGTGTTCAGTTTGATGGTTCAACGAATGCTGGGTCGCCAACAGCGGCGGTTGAAGGCATCAGTGAGGGCGGTGTTGGTGCAAATAATATTGCGTTGCGTGGCCTGCCTGCAAGTTCCACATTGATCCTCATTAACAGTCGTCGTCTTGGACGTTCCGGTGTGCGTGGTGCGCCAACGGCACCTGATATCAACCTGATTCCAAGTGCACTTGTTGAGCGTGTCGATATACTCACAGACGGCGCATCCTCTATTTATGGATCTGATGCCGTTGCTGGTGTGGTCAATGTGATCCTACGCAGTGATTTTGAAGGCCTTGAGGTCGGTGGTAATTTTTCTGACCCGTTCAGCAAAGGTGGTGGTACACGTCAGATCAGCCTGATTGGTGGTGCCGCGAATGATCGTGGAAGTTTCACCTTTGCAGCAGAATATTTTGAGCGTGATGATGTATTTGTTGTAGATCGTCCTAATTTCAATGACTGTCTTCGTGATATTGAAGTTGGTACGGATGATGTGGTTCGATCTGTCTGCCTGGATGGCCGCCCGGATAATTCTGTTTTTATTGGTAGTCAGGGTTTTGTCTTCTCGACACCCGGCGCTACTGATATAGGCGTTCCCGGATTTTCTTCAGCAGGGGCTTTGCCACAGAATTTCCGTACAACAAGCATCTATACATTGCAGGATGAAGAGCGTGCAGCGCGTTTGTTCGAAGGCTTTGAACGGTTTGCAATTTATGCGACCGGAAAATACGATCTCGATCTTTTTGAGCGGGATACCGTATATTTTGAGGGATCCTTCGCAAATCGGAATTCTAACGGAATTTTTGCGAATGAGCAGATTTTTCCTGGTGTGCCAGGATTAATTCCACAAGAGGATGCGAATGGAAATCTACTCGTTAATCCTGACGGATCACTGCAATTATTTGACAATCCTTTGAATCCTTTTCCTGAAGATGCATTGCCGGTTGTGACTACTCAGGATCTCAGTCAGCAGCGCCGTTCTGAAGTCAACAACTTTCGGTTTGTGCTTGGGATTGAGGGGGATCTGCCTTTCGCCACTGAGAGTGGGTGGACATATGATCTCTATGGAACTTATGATCGCAGCTATGGGACGTCATCTCAGGCAATTTTCTTTGAAGATGCTATCCGGGAATCACTGGATACATTGCGGCTTGACGCGAATGGCAACGTGATTTGCGGCCTGGAACGAACAGCTCTTTCCTTCGGTTTCCTCACGCCGCGTGAATGTGTACCGATTAATTTCTTCGCGCCTTCTCTGTTCGAGACGGAGGGTGGCGATAAGACTTTTGCCACAGAAGCTGAGCGTGATTTCATCACTGGTGATTCAATTAACACGACCGAAATTGAAACCTATGTTTTCAATGGTGTTGTCAGCGGTGAAATCTTTGACCTTCCCGGAGGTAAGGCAGCACTCGCGATTGGTGGCGACTATCGCGAAGAGAGTATCGACACCGTTAATGACTTTGTAAGGGTGAATGGTCTTGGTGCCTCTGAGGTGCCTGATACGGAAGGCAATACAATTGGCTCTAACAATATCTGGGGGATTTTTGCCGAAGCGGATCTGCCGGTTTCTGACTGGCTCGGTCTGAACCTTTCTGGTCGATATTCCGATGACGCCATTGCCGGAGATAATTTCTCGTACAGTGTTAAAGGTGATTTGCGTCCGGCAGAATGGTTGAGACTACGGGTAACTTATGGAACGACGTTCCGGGCACCTGATCTTAGGGCCTTATTTCTTGCGGGCTCCGTTGGCACAATCGGTGGTGGTAACGATCCATGTCTGGTCCCAAATACGGCTAATAATGGCGGTGTTTTTGATCCAGCCGGTGATGATCGCCCACAGATTGTCTTAGATAATTGTATAGCTGATGGCGTTGATCCAACGGCACTTGGTCTGCAGGCAACAACAGGTATTACCACAACAACTGGTGGTAGCACATTCCTTGAGCCTGAAACATCTACCTCCTTCACAGCCGGTGCGGTGTTGACGCCCACATGGGAGAATGCGGATATTAGTCTGTCAGTGACTTATTTTGACATTGATGTGCAAGATCAAATTTTGGCTACTAATGCGGCCAATGTTTTGGCAGGCTGTTTTAATGACGAGCCGAATTTGGCGAGCCCATTATGTCAGTTTATATCGCGGAATACAGGTAACCCGGCCACAGCGACCATTTCCAACGTTGACGTGCCGTTCCTGAATGTAGCGGATAATTCTTCAACTGGTCTCGATTTCAATTTCCGCCTGCGCAAGGATCTTGATCGGCTCTTGGAGAATTCAACATTTAACTTCAGCGTTGCAGCAACTCATTACTTCGAGCAGGTGCAGGTGTTGACAGAAGAAGCGGCGCTCGCTCTTGAAACAATGGATATTGATGATGTTGGCGGTGCCGATGACAATGTTGGTGAAATTGGAACCCCGGCATGGTCACTGATTGGAACTGCGGTGCTGGAAAAAGGTAACTGGGTCGGCACATGGCGCACGCGCTTCATTGGTTCAGGACAACAAGATGCATCTGACAACTTTGTTGACCCTGCAGATCAAGATGTATTGCGTACGGCTTGTGGGGTTCTTGGTTCTCCGGTTGCCTGCCGTGATGTCGATTTTACAGACTCTGAAATCTACAATGATGTTTCCATCGGATATTCTATGGACAGCTGGTCAATCACAGCAGGTATCAGCAATATCTTTAACAATACACCGCCTCTGATTGATCAAGGTGAGGGGCCGTCTCGCGCCAATATTGTGGTGCAGTCAGGGTATGATCTGATTGGTCGTCGTGCCTTCATCAATGTCAATAAGAGTTTCTAAAAGTATTTATACATTCGCAACGAAAAACGGCAGCATTTGACGCTGCCGTTTTTTTTGTGCTTTTTGTCAGGAGTTAAGGCTGTGGAGATGGAATTACTTGGAAAATTCGAGTGTTCGAAGTTCTATAGCAATCGCTCGACAGTCAGTGTTCGTTGTATCTCTGGAATATTCAGTCGATAGCCACTGACAGCTCCGCGGCTAATTTTAGCAGTGTAGGTATCATCATCACGTAAGCGTACCTTTGTGCGATCACCGCCTCGTTGCTGCCAGACTTGACCATTGTCGAGCAAGACGATCAGCTTGCCTTTATTGTTGATCCTGTATTTGATGATGTTTGCGTTGAATACCGCATCAGGTTTTTGATCCGATTTTTTTAGTTTGCGTTTTTCCCGTCGTTCCACTTGTTCGGCGCCGAATGTATCATCGGGAGATGGTGCTATTTGAGTCTGAGGTTGAGTAGTGACTTGTGGGGTGACCGGTTCGGATGTCCTTTCGGTTCCTGCAATTTTTATGGGCGGTGAAATTGGTGGGTTCACTGGTTGGGTGTTGTCGTCAGATATAATGGATGCCCCGCTGTTTTGGGCTTGAGTACTGACCAGTGGTTCTGGCCCTGAAAGTGACCGAATAGCATCCTCAAGGCAGGCTATGCGGGCTTTTTTATTTTTTGCGGACTCCCGGCAGTTTTCAATCACGGCCTCATCGGCTGAAACACTGATGCTTAATCCGGTCCCCGCGATCAGCAGGGCTATGGTGCTGATGGTTATCTTATAATGGTTGATATCCGGCATTTTAGCCTCCCTCTGGTGTTTCGCATTGCAGACTATAAAATGTGCTTTTGCAATCTTAACAATGTTGCTTCTTTATAGGGATTGTGTGCCTTTTTGGGGCACATCACAATGTTAAAATGCGGGTTTTCTGCATGAGTGTAACGCCACCATAGCGGATTTTCCTTGTGCGAATGGCTTGTGCTCAAGGCATAGCAACGGCCAGTGCGAAATTTGCATGGATGGTCATGCATGATAGGTTTGAAGACACAAAGCGCGATCTTTTGGACCGGGAATTGAGGAAATGGTGGGTGATATGGGAAAACAATTGGTGGAGCGGATTCACAAAGAGTGTGGGCGGTTTTTGTGCGCGAATCTGCGACTAATAAAGAATCTAAAGCACGTTGATGATTTGGTGTTTTGCAAACGAGCCCTAGTGTTGGTGGCGGCAGCCTCAAGCGGGCTACTATTGAGTACACAGGCGGCAATTGCTGGCGAATATACGCCAATAGGCAAAACTGGCGGGCAATATAGTTTTACGGACTGTCCGAAACCAGTGTCCCCAACATTGAAGCTGGATACAGCCCGTCTTGGCCGGGGAGCGGTGCGCGATTACAATGCTCAAGTGGCAAAGTTCAATTCTTATATTGCCGATGTGCAAGCCTATATGGATTGCCTTTCGGCGGAAGCGGACCGTGATCTTGAAACTTATTACAAGGCTGTCTCGGTGAGCCTCGAAGCTCAGCAAGTCAGAATGCAGGATGAAAGCGATAAGCTGCGTCGTGTATTGGCAAGTGGACCGAACAAGAAACGTAAAATAAGCAAACCTGCGGGCATTCCTGATCTGGATGGTGCTGAGCCGGTAGCGGCACCATCTTTAAAACCAACCCCTGTTATACAGCCAACTCCGGGCGAGGTTGATTCGGCTGATATTGGCCAAGAGTTTCAAGATGCTCCATTGACGCTTCCTTCTAGCCCGGTTGAGCAAAATTGAGCCTGGTAGGCATTCTCTTTTGGGTTAGAATTGTTTAAGAACGCGTCAGGTATAGTCTGAAACAAAAGGGACCTTGATGGCCACGCCAATATTAATGCCTGCACTCTCACCAACCATGGAAGAGGGTACTCTCGCCAAATGGAATGTGCAGGTAGGAGACAGTGTCTCTTCAGGTGATGTTATTGCTGAAATTGAAACCGACAAAGCGACCATGGAAGTGGAAGCGGTGGATGAGGGTATTATCGGAAAAATTCTCGTTGGAGAAGGAACTGAAAATGTTCAGGTCAATGTTCCGATTGCTGTGATCATAGAAGATGGTGAAAGTGCAGATGATCTTGATATGTCATCTCTCGGCGGAGCGGCGACGCCCATTTCTGCGGCTGAACCGCAGGGCGGCGAAGGCACCGCTGTTAGTATCGACCATAGTGTACCAACG
>CAZGVP010000002.1:0-31032 GCA_964529135.1 uncultured Caulobacterales bacterium
CAGCATTTGCATGGCTGATAATGAATAAAGTCCGCATGACCGGGTTGTTTAATCAATTCAATGTGACCCGGTTGACGGGTAGCGGAATGGCCTTTCCATATCATATCCTGAGAGACTATTTTTCCGGCACTAAAGAGATTGTTGAGGATCTGGCCTTAACAGTAAAATTGGTTCGCAAAGGGCATGCGCCGCTATTGCGACCGGATGTTTTTGTTTACAGTGAATTTGCTCCAAGAGCCGAAATGGCCACAACGCAACGTGCTCGCTGGGAACAAGGGTCGATGGCTATGATTGCTAAAGCAGCACTGCCACTCTTTTGGGATGGTTTGAAAACATTGGACAACCGGAAGGTTGCGTTGTCTCTGGATGTTGCAATCGCGCCGCTGGTAATGTTGCTTGGAAGTATGGTTGCGCTTATTTTGGTGCTTTTGTTACCATTATTTTTTGGTATTGCTGCACCTTTAGTGATGGTTGTCCTGGTTACATGCATTCTTCTTGTTAGCCTATTACTGGCATGGATCACTGTAGGTCGACAGGTTCTCCCAATGTCCAGTTTTTATGGTCTAGTCGGATATGTCGTGCATAAATTCCGGATACATGGCATGGAAGGTCGGAACTCTACGAAAGTATGGACCCGTACAGACCGTGATAAATCTTAATCAGTCTCTATAAAATACCGCACTTGCCAAAGGGTGCCAGTTCGCTAAGAAACTAGTTCAACATAATGCGTAATCTTCAGAGGAATTCCATGACAGAAATCTATGATGTGGTCATCATTGGTGGTGGGCCTGCCGGCTATAATGGTGCGATCCGCGCTGGCCAGTTGGGGTTGAAGGCTGCTTGTATTGAGATGAGAGCAGACGGTAATTTTGGCGGAACGTGCCTGAACGTTGGTTGCATACCGTCCAAAGCTATGCTGCATGCTTCTGAACTTTTTGAGATAGCCAAGGACGATTTTGCCAGCCTGGGTATTAAAACTACAGGGTTAAAACTCGATCTTCCGCAAATGTTGAAACAAAAAGAAGATGCCGTTGATGGTTTGACCAAAGGCGTTGCTTATCTCTTGAAGAAGAACAAGGTGGATTCTTTTCTTGGCAAGGGGACAATTGTTGCAAAAGATACTGTACGGATCACTGGGGCTGGTGGAAAAATTCAAGACGTGAAAACGAAAAATATTATCATCGCAACAGGTTCTGATGTGATGCCGTTGCCCGGTGTTGAGATTGATGAAAAGCGTATTGTATCTTCAACCGGGGCGTTATCTCTTGCCGACGTGCCAAAGCATATGATTGTTATTGGTGGCGGTGTTATTGGTCTTGAGCTAGGGTCAGTTTGGCGTAGGCTCGGTGCGAAAGTTACTGTCGTTGAATATCTTGACCGTATTTTACCTCCAATGGATGGTGAAGTTTCCAAACAGTTTCAACGTATTCTAAAGAAACAGGGAGTGGAATTTAAGCTGTCAACCAAGGTGACTGGAGTTGAGGCACTGAAGACTAAGTTGAAAGTCAACGTTGAACCTGCTGCTGGCGGTGATACTGAGGTTATCGAATGTGATAATGTGTTGGTTGCTATTGGTCGCCGACCATACACTGATGGACTCGGCCTTGAAACGGTTGGTGTGGCAACAGACAAGCGTGGGTTTATCGAGGCAAGTCATTTTAAGACAAATGTAGATGGTATCTATGCGATAGGTGATTGTATTGCAGGCCCCATGCTGGCCCATAAGGCTGAAGATGATGCGGTGGCTTGTGTTGAGATTATTGCTGGCAAGGCGGGGCATGTGAATTATGATCTCGTACCCAATGTTGTGTACACCTATCCAGAGGTCGCCAGTGTTGGCAAAACTGAAGAAGAATTAAAGCGTGATGGTGTTGCCTATAAAGTTGGTAAATTTCCTTTTGCTGCGAATAGCCGTGCAAAAACTAATCATGAAACGGATGGTTTTGCTAAGGTTTTAGCAGACGCACAAACAGATCGCGTATTGGGTGCCCATATTATTGGCGTTGGTGCTGGCGAGTTAATTGCTGAAGTTGTCTCCGTCATGGAGTTTGGTGGAGCCTCCGAAGATATTGCCCGAACATGTCATGCGCATCCAACCCGTTCAGAGGCGGTTCGTCAGGCGGCAATGGGCGTTGAAGGCTGGACGATGCAAGCTTAAGTTGGCGGCGCCTAATTAGCTAAAGCACGCGTATAAAGGACAGGTTTAGAGATTTACATTTGTGTTGGTTGGAGCTTTGGACGTGAAGCGTCAAATGCCAGTTGATCCAAAGCCACCTGCGCCGCGCTCCGTTTCATCAAGATCGTCAACCTCTTCAAATGATGCCTGAAATGCTGGGGCAACAACCATTTGCCCTATGCGGTCACCGCGATTAATATGAAAATCTTCCGAGCCGTGATTAATTAAAATTACCCGCAATTCACCACGATAATCTGCATCGATTGTGCCTGGTGAATTGACACATGAAATTCCGTGCTTTGCGGCAAGGCCAGAGCGTGGTCGCATTTGTGCTTCCCATCCGGGTGGCAGAGCAATGGCGATGCCTGTTGGTACCATATAGCGCTCGCCCGGTTTTAAGGTTAGGGGGGCGTCTTGCGCAATGGCGGCGCGCACATCCGCGCCAGCTGCCAATTCAGTTTCATATCGCGGAAGCTCTAATTCTACAGCATTCGAAAGGCGTTTGATTTTTACGATTGGGGAGATTGGATTGTTCATCATGCTATCAAGTTTTATTCTGCGGCGCGGGCTGGGCGAAGTTTGTTGAGGTTTTGCGCAATTTTGTCCGCGAGTTTTCTTGCGACTTCATCTTTTGGTAAATCTGGCCACTCTTCTTCGCCAGATTCCGATAAAATGGTCACGGTATTTCTGTCGCCCCCCATGGTGCCGGTAGCTGGAGATACATCATTGGCAACGATCCAATCACAGCCTTTGCGTTCGCGTTTCGCCTCTGCGTGGCCTAAAATATCATCTGTTTCCGCCGCGAAACCAACCACTAATGTTGGGCGTAGGGTTGCATGGCGTGAAAGTGTTTTCAGTATATCGGGGTTTTCTGCTAGGGGAATAGCAGACAGCCCCCCTCGTTCTTTTTTGATCTTATGTTCGGTTTCTATTTCTGGCCGATAATCGGCAACGGCTGCACAACAGATCAGGCATGCTGCGGGTAATGCGTTTTGTGTCGCTGCCATCATCTGGCGTGCGGTTTCCACACGGACGAATTCAATTCCTGATGGCGGCGTGATACTGGTGGGGCCTGAGATGAGTGACACATCTGCACCCAGATTACGCAAAGCTGTCGCTATAGCATAACCCTGTTTGCCAGAGGACCGATTAGCAATGTAGCGTACAGGATCTAATGGTTCATGTGTTGGTCCGGCAGTGATAACAATTTTTTGGCCGGTTAGTGGACCGTTGGTTGTTTTTGCAAAATGGCTTTCAATTGCATCGGCGATTGCCTCTGGTTCTGCCATGCGACCTGGGCCATATTCACCGCAAGCCATATCGCCCTCGTCAGGGCCAACAATTATGATGCCGTCTTTTTTCAAGGTTGCCAGATTGCGTTGTGTTGCTGCGTGCTCCCACATGCGTACATTCATAGCAGGTGCCATCATCACCGGTTTATCCGTGGCCATCAGTGTGGTGGATGCAAGGTCGTTAGCATGCCCGTTGGCAGCCTTTGCCATTAAGTCAGCTGTTGCTGGAGCAACAACCACAAGATCAACAGACCGTGAAAGCTGAATATGCCCCATTTCTGTTTCATCAGTGAGGTCAAATAAATCCGTAAAGGTCTTATCACCAGAAAGGCCTGAAACAGACAGGGGCGATATGAATTCAGCGCCGGCTTTTGTCAAGATAACCCTGGAGCTGATGCCGCGCCGGGCGCATTCGCGGATCAGTTGGAGGCTTTTATAGGCTGCAATCCCGCCGCCAATAATCAGAAGGATGGAACGTTGGTCAGTCAAAGCAAATACCCTTGGTTGGCTTGTCTTTATCATGAAATATATAGATAGGGCTATATTGGCGTGTAAATTTTGGTGACTTTCCGTGGTTTTGATCCTGCGTGCATTCTTGTGAACACGTGGTTATTGGTGGTGAGATTAGAAAACTTTAGGAAAGTGCTTGCTCTTGTGGGTATTATCCACAGGATAGGGGCTTCAGACCAACTTTTGGAGGGTTCATCATGAAAAAATCAAGCTCATCAGTATTTTTGCTGCTTGTATCAAGCTTATTGTTTCCGGTCTTTTTGATATCCGGATGTGCCAGTTCTGTGTCGTCAGTGGAGCAGAATCTAGAGCGCAGAGCAGTTCAATCAAATACAGAAATTGCCAACCAATCTTCTTCGGTGACGGTTTATCTCGTTAGACATGCAGAAAAACAGCTCGATGGCACTGGGGACCCGGCATTGACGCTCGCGGGCGTGGCTCGTGCTGAGGCGTTAGCGGATATTTTATCGGGTGTAGATTTCGACCAAATCCATTCAACTGATTATCAGCGTACCCGGAATACAGCGCTTCCAACTGCGCAGCGGAAAGGGCTTGAAGCACTATCATTTTATGCTGGTAATGATCTTGAAGAAGTTGCTGGTAAAATTCTTGCCGTTGGCGGGGTTCATTTGGTTGTGGGCCATAGCAACACAACCAATGAGGTGGCCCACTTTCTAAGCGGTATAAAAGGCCCAGCAATTAGTGATAATGAATATGACCGCCTCTATATTGTTACTAAAAAAGGACAAGAAGACGCAACATTATCGATTGTGCGTTTTGGTCCCGGTTTTTAATGCATAGAGGTGCTTGGCATGTGATTCATTGAATGTGGGATTTATGGTCGCTCCATCATCCATTGTGTGACAGCCTGATAGGTGTTTATAGGGCCAGGTTTTGTTTCGTAAGTTTTGATATAACGAAAACCAGCTTTTTGCATAACTCTATTCGGTGCAACATTAAAAGCGTTTGGCTGGCAATATAGACGCTTGAGATTTAAGCGGTCAAAGTAGATTGCTACACTTTTTTGAACGCCAACGGTGCCAATCCCTAAGTGTCGTTTTTCCGGGGGTAGCACATGAAGATGCATAAAGGCTTGTTCTCCATACTCAATGTTATCTGCGCTGGACATTCCAACAGGAATGCCATCAAGGAGCCATATCAAATGCAAGCCAATTCGCTGTTCTATAGGGCGGGTGTAGTCATCAGCAAACATGTCTTGCCAGGCGTTGGGTGTGGGAAGTTGCGTTGGGTTTACGCCTAAAATTTCTAAATATTCTGTAGACGCCTTATGAAAATAATCAATGCGAATTTGAGTTTCGTCAAGGGTCATTTCTCGAACTGATAGAGCCATGAGTTATCCTTGTGTGATGATAACACCCGCGAGAACCAAAGCGGCGAAACCTGCAAACCATAAGGCTGAACGCGTTGCGCGGCCCTCACGTGATAAAGCGCGGGCAAGGTCGTCGGTTGATTGTTGGGATAAGCCAAGGCGATCATCAGAAATGCGATTAGCAGCAGTGGCGAGTTCTTGCACATAATCGGGCAGGTTTGGCGCGATCTCCATTGCTTTGATGGCGGCGGTACGAATGCGTTTGATTTGTTGTTTTGGGCCGACCTGATCGGTGATATAGCTGCGGATCACTGGCGTTGCTGTCTCCCACATATTAATTGTCGGATCGAGCAGTCGGGCAACCCCTTCTACGGTCACCATCGTACGTTGCAATAACACCAACTCAGGGCGCAAATGCATATCGAACATTTCGGTAACATCAAAGAGTTGCTGCAAAACACGAGACATATCTACCTGGTTCGCATTTTGTCCGTATAATGGTTCACCAACAGCACGCAATGCTTGTGCAAAAGCTTCAACGCTATAGTGGGCATCCACATATCCAGCATCAAAATGAACCTGCGCGGTATGCTGATAATCTCGATTTATGAAGCCGAAAATAATATTGGCAAAGGTGTGCCGCGCTTTATCGTCCAGGCGCCCCATAATGCCAAAATCAATCAAGCCAAGGCGACCTTGTTCATCAATGATCATATTACCTTGATGCATATCTGCATGAAAATAACCTTGATGCAGGGCTTGTGTCAGGAAAGACTGCATTACCTTGGCAGCTAACGCTGGTCGGTCAATATCACGTTTGTCGAGTGCGTTTAGATCAGCAATCGGTGTGCCTTCTATCCATTCAATAGTAAGCACGCGTTTTGCGGATAAAGGCCACACGACATTCGGGATACGGATAGCTGCATCGTCAGAAAGGTTATCCTGAATTTGTGAAGCTGCTCCCGCTTCCAGGCGTAAATCGAGCTCTAACCGTGCAGATTCTTGCAAGGTACTGATAAATTTTACCGGTTCCATGCGTCGTGCACGGCGCGATAATTTTTCTGCAACTTTTGCAGCGCGACCAAGCGCTCTAAAATCCTTTGATGCTCTTTGTTCAATGCCGGGACGTAGAATCTTGACGGCGACCTGCTCTCCGTTGAGGAGAGTGGCTTTATGTGCCTGTGCAATAGAGGCGGCAGCGATTGGATCGGAAAACTGCGTAAACAGTTTATCCAGAGATTCTCCGAAGGTTTTTTCTATTTCACTAACCGCTATTGCACGTGGAAAGGGGGGCATCCGATCTTGCAGTCGCCCAAGATCTGTTGCCATGTCAAAGCCGATGATGTCTGGTCTGGTAGCCATAAATTGACCGGTTTTAACATAGAAGGGACCAAGGCCTTCAAAAGCTTTTGCAAGACGCTCGCCAGGGCGTAATGTTCTGCCATCTTCTGTTCGATGTGCGCCAATGCGCAAAATCCGCCCAATTAATCGCAAAGGTGCTGGTAGTATATGTTCATACTCCAGCGGGATCAGTGCATCGCGACGGGTTAGCGTGGAAGCGGCCCGTAACAGACGAAAAAAATCACTGATATAAGTGAACATTATTTGCAGGTTTCCTTTTAGCCTGTCGTGCGATCTTTAAAGCCGCCAGGCAAGGTGCAGGGCAGCGACCCCGCCACTTAAATTTTCATAGCTCACACGAGAAAACCCTGCACGCGATATTTGAGTGGCGAAGGCTTCTTGTGTAGGGAAACGCCGGATTGATTCAACAAGATATTCATAACTCTCCCTGTCATTGGCAATTTTCTCGCCCAACCAAGGAATGATGTTGAAAGAGTAAGCATCATAGAGTTTTTGCATCGAACCTGTAATTGCGTGCGAGAATTCGAGACAGGCGAAACGACCGCCCGGTTTCAATACGCGAAATGCTTCACGTAAGGCTGCGTCACGATCGGTTACATTGCGGATGCCAAAAGCAATTGTGTAGGCATTTGCTGTTTTGTTTGGGAGGGGTAGGCATTCCGCATTACCGCACACACGTGTTAATTGTGCAGCGTAGGGATAATCTTTGCTTTTTGGTTTTTTGGCCCGCTCTTGTCCGGCGTGTAGCATCGCATGGTTGATATCGCAGATGACAGCAGAGGCTAATGCTTTTTTATTGCCAGTATCGGCGATGAGAGCAGCTCGGTCTTGCGCGCGGGCAACAAAGCCAACCGCAATATCTCCCGTACCGCCAGCGACATCAATTAGCTTTTGTCCCGCTCGTGGTGATAAACGGTCCAACATCACTGATTTCCAGATGCGATGAATACCGGCTGACATTGCGTCATTCATTACATCATAATTGGTGGCAACGCTGTCAAAGACACCGCGAACCATGCCAGCTTTTTCATCCCGCTGAACGGTTTGAAAGCCGAAATCGATTGTTTCCGTCTCGTCAGTCATGGCCTGCCTTTCAACCCTATGCATATCGATGCAAGTGACTAAAGAGAAGCGCCTTGACGCCGCACGGCATTTTTGACAGGGTGCTATCTAGTAAGTACATGAATTAGCACCTTTTTCCAGAGCCAACCCAAAAATAGGTGTTAGCTAGGGGGAGGAAACGCAGCGTCAGAAAATTATTGCTGTTTTGTGGCGTAATATGCTTTTTTTGGCCTGAAAATTAGATGAAATGACGGTGTTCTTATGATCAAGTCGGAATTAATCCAAAAACTCGCTGATGAGAATCCAAATTTGTATCATCGCGACGTTGAGCGCATTGTTTCAATTATCTTTGATGAGATTACGCAAGCTCTTGCTCAAGGTGATCGCGTTGAACTAAGGGGGTTTGGAGCATTTTCAGTCAAGCATCGCCCTTCACGCGTGGGGCGTAATCCTCGCTCAGGCGAGGCAGTCGCCATTGAAGAAAAATGGTCACCTTACTTTAAGGCCGGCAAGGAAATGCGTGAGCGTCTGAATAAGTAAGAAATAAATCATGCAACCCATTCTTGCGAACCCACAATGCTTTGTGGCACTTCTTGTTTTATGAAAAAATTTTTGGAAAACATCCTCTGGATCCCGCTATTTCTTGTCGCTGTTGTTTTTATGGTAGCCAACCGTCAGGAAGTGGCCGTCAGTCTTAACCCTTTTGCAGATGGCTCTGGCTTTTTAACAAGCGTTGCGCTGCCTTTATGGGCCTGGTTCATGCTGATGATTTGTCTTGGCATGGTGCTTGGTTTTATGGGTATGTGGTCGTCGAGTGCGCCAAATCGTAAACGCTCGAAAGAAATGCGTCAGGAATTAAAGACCTTAAAAAGAGAATTGGCCATTCAGCGTGAGACTCAGCCAGATGGGGAGACCCTTCCGGTCCTGACGAGTGAGTGAAACGGTTCATCAAGATTTGTGGACTCTCAAGAGCGGTTAGCGTTGAGGCTGTAAAAGACGCAGAAGCGACTCATGTTGGATTCGTTTTTCATGCGAAATCACCCAGATATATAAAGCCACTTGAGGCATTTCAGCTGGCACAGACCTTACCTCCAAAAATTTCCGTCGTCGCCCTTGTTGCCGATGCATCCGAGCAAGAAATAAGTGAAATTATGACCCAATTACGCCCAAGGGTTGTGCAATTTCATGGGTCAGAGGCCCCCGATCAGATTGCCAAGTTCCGAGAGGTCTTTCCTTATGTTGGCGTCTGGAAAGCTCTTGGTGTTTCAAGCTTGGAGGATATAGCGCGGGCTGACCCTTATAGTAAGATCGTGGATCGTTTGCTTTTCGACGCCAAGCCTCCGGCAGAGGCAGACCGACGTGGTGGGCATGGTAAGGCATTTGATTGGGACATTCTCAATTCTTATTCGGGCCAGACACCCTGGCTGTTGGCTGGTGGGTTAACACCAGAGAATATAGCTGATGCTATCCGGGCAGTTCAAAACGTGCCAGGTTTTGCCGGGGTAGATGTTTCTTCGGGGGTTGAATCTCAACCGGGACAAAAAGACCTGCCCCTTATCAACCGCTTTATTGAGCTGGCCCGAAAGGCTATGGAGCAATAAAATTTTGTTCACATTCCTCGGTATGGCCAGATTCATGATCGTCGCATGAGTAAAATGACCATCTCAAGAAAGTAAGATTATGCAAGCCCGGAATACTTATCGCGAAGGCCCGGACCGTGATGGTCGGTTTGGAAAATTTGGCGGGAGGTTCGTTGCTGAAACCTTGATGCCGCTCATTTTATCGCTTGAAAGCGAGTATGACCAAGCGAAAAAAAACGAACAATTTCAATTGGATATGGAGTATTACCTGAAACATTATGTGGGTAGGCCTTCGCCTTTATATTACGCCGAACGATTAACGGAGTATGTGCGTGAGGAACGTGTTGATAAAAGTAGTGCCAGTAAAAAGGGTGCCAAAATTTACCTGAAGCGTGATGAGCTAAACCATACTGGGGCCCATAAAATCAATAACTGCATTGGTCAGATCTTATTGGCGAAACGTATGGGTAAAACCCGCATCATAGCCGAAACCGGTGCTGGCCAGCATGGGGTTGCGACAGCCACTGTATGCGCGCGATTTAATCTGCCTTGTATAATTTATATGGGGGCGACCGATGTAGAGCGTCAAAAGCCAAACGTGTTTCGGATGAAGTTATTGGGGGCGGAGGTCATACCAGTAACTTCGGGGACGGGTACGTTGAAGGATGCCATGAATGAAGCGCTGCGTGATTGGGTTACGAATGTGGATGATACTTTCTACATTATCGGAACTGCAGCCGGTCCCCATCCTTATCCGGCAATGGTGCGTGATTTTCAATCGGTCATTGGTCTTGAAGCGAAAGAACAAATGCTTGAGGCTGAAGGTAAGCTGCCCGAGTGTATTATGGCATGCATCGGTGGTGGATCTAATGCAATTGGCTTGTTTCACCCTTTTCTGGACGATCCTGGCACCCAAATCATAGGAGTCGAAGCTGCTGGTCGGGGTGTTGATACACTAGAGCATGCAGCCTCATTGTCCGGTGGACGACCAGGTGTTTTACACGGAAATCGCACCTACCTCCTGCAGGATGATGATGGTCAAATCATAGATGCACATTCGATCTCTGCCGGGCTTGATTATCCTGGTATCGGGCCAGAACATGCTTGGCTTCACGAAACCGGCCGGGTTACCTATCTTTCGGCGACGGATGAGGAGGCGCTCAACTGTTTTCAACTTTGTGCGCGCCTTGAGGGGATCATCCCCGCTCTGGAGCCTTCTCATGCACTGGCGCGTGCTTTCGATAAAGCTGCCGAGATGGATCGTGAGCAAGTTTTATTAATGAACATGTGCGGCCGTGGTGACAAGGATATTTTCTCAGTGATGGATGCGCTGGGGGAGTAGATTGAGGCACTAACTGTAAAGTGTCTCTTGCCAAGCTGGTTTGGATGAAAATGATACCATCTGGGTAGGTCAGGTTTCTTTCGTGCCAGGTGTAAGGTCATTGCTGGCGTCTTCTTCGGCGTCACTCCGCTCAATCTGCGCAAGCTCAGTGTCAGCACTGCTGTCTGGGGCTTCGCCAGTCATAACATCTCCATGCTTGATGTCAGCGATCTCACCATTGTCAGATAGCATGATGGCTATTGGCCTTGTAGAGCGGAATTGCGTCAACATAATCATTACACTGATTGTCATTGGTATGCTGAGTAAAACACCAGTGAAGCCCCAGAGCGCGCCCCAGGTAGCAAGGGAGAACAAGATCACCAGTGGGCTGAGGTTAAGTGTTTTACCGATCAATCTCGGCTCAATGATTGCGCTCATGGTTTGCTCAGCGCCAATCATAAACCCTAACAAGATGAGCGCTTTTATGGGGCCGCCATCTGGCTGCACGATCATTAATGAGACCGGCATAAGGATCGCAAGTGCGGCACCAAACAGGGGAATGAAATTAAAAATAAAGATCAACAAAGCCCAGAAGCCAGCAAAATCAACACCCACCACGACCATAATGACATAGCTGATTGTTGCGGTAATCAAATTGGTGATGGTTTTAACGGAGATATACTGGCGCACTAGCGTGCCAATATCATTGATGGTTTCTCTGACGGCGCGTTCCTGATTTTTGCCGGCACTGATCAGGCTGACTTTTTTGAAGATGCGTCCACGTTCCAGTAGCATGAAAGCCATGTAGAAAAGAACGGTACCAAGGGTGAGGAAATTAGATGTTAGTCCTCCAAGTGTGCCGAGAGCTTGCCGCAAGAATGGCGTTACCATGCCAAGGGCTGCCTGCTGAATTTCAGCAACGCTGCCGACAATTTCTTGTGGTAAAAAATCACGGGACCGTACCCATGTGAAAATATCGCTGGCAAGCCCGGTAAGCCGTTGCTCGTAACTTGGCCATACCTCTAATACATTGCCGACATTGGTGCGGATTATGGCAACAAACACTGCAAATGCCATAATGATAAGCCCGAAGGCGATCAGGTAATTCAGCCAGTTCGGCATGTGTTTGCCGACAAATGGTGTGCGCGCTACGGTTTCTTTCAAACTAAAAATCAGGAAGCAAAGAAAGACTGCAATCACAAAAGGGATAAGCACTCCACGGCCGATATAAGCAATAAAACCAACCAACACTGCTAGGGCTAGACCAAAAAATGTCTGCGCCTGACCGGATAAGTGGACCGGGGGTGGTTTTTTTTCCATGTATCACTCCTTGAAACCAGTTATGCATAGGACGATTTGGCGTTTGAGGCCAAGTGGTTGAAAATATCCTTGCTAGACTGGCTGTAAAAAATATTAGGAGATACCAACGCTGATCAAAAAAGATATTCCTTGGCAACACCCAATTGATGCATTTGCCCCTTTAGAAGGAGAACCTTGGGCGCACATTTTTCATGCTGGCGATCGGGCTGAGCATGTGCGTTGGTCATTCATTGTTGCGTTTCCAACTCACAAACTGATTGTCGAGAAGGAGAAGTTATTTGTTAATGGCGTGGAAAGCAGGGAGGCCCTCGGGGAGGTCATTCGAGCTCATTTGCGAAATGATGAAACACTAGATCATGTGGTTGTTCCATTTTTGAGCGGGCTTGTCGGTTATGTTGGCTATGAAGTGGGGGGCTTGTTTGAGCCAAGCCTGTCGTTACCATCTTCTCCATACGCATTACCGGATATGGCACTTGGCCGTTATGAGGCGGTATGTGTATTTGATCGAGAAAATCATCAGGCATACATTTACGGGAAGACCCATGCTGATGTTGAGCTACTTTTTGATGCGTTAGATTCAGATATTCAGGTTGATTGTGAAGAAACAAAGTCATCATCCAATTTTGTATCCTCCAATTTTTCGAAATCTGATTATATTGATGCTGTTTCAGGCGTGCGTGAGGCAATTCTTAATGGTGATTTTTTTCAAACTAATCTATCGCGATGTATCTCAGTAACTCTTGATGAGATGAATACGCTTTATTCTTTCTATAAAGAAATGATGATTATGAGTGATGCTGGCTATGCAGCATTTTTACAATTCGATCGCGGTAATCTTCTTTCAAACTCACCAGAAAAATTTTTTACATTAGAGGTGCTTGATAATGTAACCCGTCTCTCGGTTGAACCTATTAAAGGGACAATAGCGCGAGATGAAAATCCATCGATAGATGTTCTCTTGCAAGAACAACTAAAGACTAGTGTTAAAGACCGTGCTGAAAATATTATGATTGCTGATTTGCTTCGAAATGATATTTCACGTGTTTGTACTAATGATAGTGTTTACGAAGATGATATTTGTGCGCTTATGAGTTTAAGGCATGTGCATCATCTTGTGTCACGAATATCGGGAATTTTGCGACCTGGAAATGATGTGGTGGATGTATTATCGGCACTGTTCCCTTGCGGATCTATAACTGGCGCACCAAAGATTGAAGCAATGAAAGCAATCGCGCGTATGGAGAAAAGTGGACGTGGTCCATATTGCGGGGCAGTAGGATTTATTGATGATCGTGGAAATGCAGATTTCTCAGTCGCTATCCGTACGCTAATACAAGAGACGCAAGCGCCGGAAACGTTCCATATTCCGGTGGGGGGTGGAGTTACGTTACAATCTGACCCTGAAGCTGAGTATGAAGAAACTAGCCTAAAGGCTAAGGGTTATATGAATTTACTGCAAATTCCATTGGATGATGAAATATGATTATTATCATCGATAACTATGATTCCTTTGTTTACAATATTGCACGCTATGTGATGTTATCTGGTGAAGAGACACAAGTGTATCGCAATGATGAGATTACACCAGATGAATGCATGGCATTAAAACCGGATGGAGTTATTATTTCTCCTGGCCCTAAAGCGCCAAAAGACGCAGGAATTTGCATGGAATTATTAAAGGTTTTGCCTGAGGACATTCCATTACTTGGTGTTTGTCTTGGTCATCAATGCCTTGTTGAACATTTTTATGGGAAGACCGTTCGGGCGCGACGTCCTATGCATGGTGAAGCAAGTGTTATCGATCATTGCGGGGCGGGGATATTTAAAAACCTTAGTTCCCCACTATCCGTCGGCCGTTATCACTCGTTGATATCTGTGTTGCCAAATGAGGATACGCCGCTAAAGGTTTCGGCGTTGAGTGCCGAGAGAGAAGTAATGGCTGTGCATCATCAAACGGCCTCCTGGTTTGGTGTGCAGTTTCATCCTGAATCTGTGTTGACCCCAGCGGGAGAGAAAATAATAGATAATTTTGTTAATTTGTGTGGGGATAATACAGCATGATCCTTTATGTTGATGGCGATTACCGCAGTGTTGGCCCTTTAATTGATGCAAGAGATAGAGGATTTTTACTCGGCGATGGATTGTTCGAAACGTTGCTCCTTGTAAACGGGTGGCCAATTTTTTTAAAAGAACACCTTCAACGACTGAATACTGGTTGTGGGGCATTAAAAATTCCAATCACGCTTAATATTGAGGATGTGTTGAAAATAATCAGTGAATTGGTAAAAAAAAATAAACTGAATGAAAAGAGATTATCTGCACGCATAACAATTACTAGAGGTCAATCAGTACGCGGTCTATTATTTCCAGAAAAAGGGAAAATGTACCCTACAGTGGTGGTGACTGTGTCGCCATTAGGTTCAGTTAAAGACTTTTTTTCATATCGCATTAGTCAATATACCCGCGCAAGTACATCATTATCGTCTTCTTATAAAACAACAAACTATCTTGATAATGTAATGGCGAGAAATGAAGTATCAGATATGGGGTGCGATGAGGCGGTGATGCTCAATGAGTATGGTAGAGTCGCATGCGGATCAATGTCTAATGTTTACATCATGAAACTAGATGGAATGCTATTCACTCCCAGTGTTGGTGAGGGTGCCTTGCCTGGGGTTGTTCGCGCAAAGGTGTCTGTTTTGGCGGAGCGTATTGGCCTTCAAGTTCATCAGGCAGAATTGTCACCTGAAGAACTAAAGGACGGATTGATTTTTTTTACCAACAGTCTCATTGGACTTGTTGCAGGGGAACAAAATTCGAATGAATTATTTTCTCAATTGCGCGAAGCGTATGAAGATTGTATCGCTAACGATATACGCTCACTTCGTAATAGCTACCCACAGTAATTGCTAATAGGCATATTTTTTGATGAACCCATACAAGCTATCGCGATCAGCAATTTTGAGAATAATTGAAGGCCTTATTTCTGAGGTTGATAAGGTGCATGGCCTGCAATTAAAGGGCTTTCAATCTGATGTAACCTGGGATGAAGCTATGTCTCTGGGTGAAAATGGCCTGGGGATTGCGGAAGCGCAGATGCCTCTATGCCATCAGGTGTTAGCTGAATTTTTTAATCTGGAAGTCGTGGATTTTACAACTCTTACTTCTACGGTGCCACTTGGTAAGTGGGTTGGATTCATAGCGGCGCGCCTTCATGATAGTATGTCCCAGTTTCATTTTCGTCCTGCTGGTTATAATACTGGTGGCGAATTGTGCACGCACCGTGTGGATAATTTGTTTCAGGAAGCGGCCTCAGTGGCAAGTTTATTACAGGGGCGTCGCCGACTTGTGTCATTGGTGTCTCCGCACAGCGTAATGGGGCTTGTTGTCGGAATATTAGTGCCTGGTTTGTTGCAAATTGATGTGATTGACGCGCGTAAAAAATCTCCTGAACAGCTTATGGCGGTTTTATCTTTTGGTGATGTTATTGTTGCAACCCCGACATTGTGGTCGTATTTGATGCGTGAAGGTGTCAAGGTTCCTGATAATTCTATGGGCGTCAGTTTTGGCGAAGTTATGACGATGGATCTCGCGGCAAAAATGCGCCGTAATGGCGTGGGTGTCTTGCGTGAATTTTATGGATCAACACAGTCTGGCCTTGTAGCTTGGCGAGATTCTCCCAATGATGATTTTGTATTATTTGATAATTGGTCAAAAGCAGAGCAAGAGACTGATGGATTGATCCGTCTTTATTCTGATTTTCAAAAAAATCTCATCAAGCCAATGGATTATTTTAACTGGAAAAACTCCCGTACTTTTTCATTAAATGGCAGGCGTGATGGGGCGGTGCAGATAGGCGCTATCAATGTTTTTCCAAACCAAATAGCAGAAACCTTGATGGACTATAAAGCGATCGATCAATGTACTGTGCGTGTTGCTTCCACAAGGGGAGGCACTAATCGGTTAGTGGCGGATATCTATCTTTCAGATCGTCAACAGGCAGATGAAATTACGGCTCGCGAGATTGATAATTGGTGTAGAATGCACCTTGCGGTGCATGAGCGGCCACATATTTTAAATTTTTATGTAAAATCATGAAATAAAAAACACCCACAATTGTGATTGCAGGTGTTTAAAATTCTAATGTCTAAGAATTTATGCTAGAGGCCTTCGCCATTGCCTTGGAGGTCTTGTGGTGCGTCGCCACTTGTTTGTTGGCCTAGCTTGGTTTGTATCTGTGTGTTGATATTGCTAAACTCAGTAGAGTTATCGCCGACAGTTAGTGTGGCTTCGCAATGGCTCGTGCAGTTATAGGTCGTGCGACTGGCGCCACGATGATAAACGAGCATGCCAGAACTAGGTGGATTAACGCGTACAGTCAAATTTTCGATGGTTTCACCTTCATCATCCAAAACAATAATGTTCGTAAGACCTGGAGCCTTGCCAAATAAGAGAAAGCGGTTTTTGTCTTGAACTGCGATGTCAGCAATGCCTGGGTTTCCGACAATAATACTGTCCGCTGGTTTTTCTACTGTATGGGAACGAACTTGGTCCATAGTGACCCATAATTGTTGTGCGTTTGCGGGCAGAGTTGTGATTAGGGCGAGCAAGAGCCCAGATAAACAAGAACGCATGATCATCTTTCCTGACTTAAAAACTTGAGTGACTGTAGCGCAGATTAGTCAAGGAAGGTTTAACGTGTGCGTTATATAAATTAGGAAATTTATAGGTGTACAACTTCTCATTCATATAGGGTGATAGTTAAAATATCGATCAAGTTTTTACATCATCTTAAATGATTTTCCCAAGAATGGCCTGCAAATTGGAGGAACGTAATGACCGTTATTCAAATGATAACAAACCATGATGAGGAAATGAGTACTCAAGATGAAAATAATCTCGAAAGCCCTAAAGCCTCACTTGCGCAGTTTCCTCCTTTTGTAGGGTTAGCTGACTCGGTTTTGGACGTGATTGCAAAAACTGCCGACTATCGGCAGTATAAAACCGGCGAAACACTTGTATCGCAAGGGCAATATGAAGGTGAAGCTTTTTTTATTATCGCGCAAGGTGAGGTACGAGTAACAGTTGTGAACCCGCAAACTGGTGCGGTTTATATGGAAACAATTGAAGCGGGTTCATCATTTGGTCTTGATATCGCGCTTGCTGAAGAGAATGAAGACATTGCACGCAATGTTACTCTTACGGCGGAAAAAGATTCAGCTGTATGGGTCGTCGATACTCTTTCTTTTGCTGATATAGTATCGAACCGCCCCAGTTTAGCAAAAAACCTTCTGTTTTTCTTATCGACAGAATTTCTAAAGTCACGATTTTCATCGTTTGAATTCAAAACGGCACCTGAGCAGCGAGTATATGAGGAGCTTCTTTCTTTAGTGGAGCGCAATGACATTACAGGCGTGTGGGAAATACTAAATATGCCCAAACATCGTGAGCTTGCAGAATCTGCATCTGTAGAAGAGGAAGATGCAGCAAATGCTGTTGCACATCTGATTCAGGTTGGAATCGCTAATCGGGAATATCCTGGTCTGGTTATAAGTGATATGGCTGGATTAAACCGTCTCGCGAAGTAGGAAATCATTTAATGATTTCTGAAAAAAGATATATTTTTATCATTAACCAATTTCCTTCAGTTTATTTTTACAAATATGAGCGATTGTACACATGGTCCAGAAACAAGGGGCTACAAGTCACGAGTATGTAGGAGTTATGAAATGACTAAAATTTTTAAAAGCTTTATGGCTAATGAAGATGGTGCAACAGCAATTGAGTATGGCCTTATTGCCGCTCTGATTTCCGTTGTTATTATTACTACCGTTACTGCTGTTGGTCAAAACTTGAACACAGCATTTGGTAAAATTAAAACAGCGACTGCTCCATAAGTTTTTTGAAGATATTGCTGTTGGATTTATTTTGACAGAAATTTGGAAAAAGGAGGCATTTGCCTCCTTTTTTTGTATCTAAATAACCTTGTGTTAAATTGGCACGGGTATGGTCTTGGAAAGTTCAGGAGTATTTTCATGGCCTATTTATTTCTTGCGATCTTACCTGCTGCTCTCATCATTGCGGCAATTAATGATTTGTATGAATTTAAAATTCCCAATTGGATTTCAATAATTTTGATTGCAGGATACCCATTTGCGGGACTCATCGTTGGGTTTTCACCAATGATGATTTGGGAGGGGCTGCTGATTGGTGGTGGTGTGTTGATCGCAGGGTTTATTTTATTTGCGCTCAATATTACTGGCGGTGGTGATGCAAAATTATTAGCGGCGGCAGCGCCATGGTTTGGCCTTGATGCGCAGTTGATGTTTTTAGCAGGAACCGCTTTTTCAGGCGGGGTTTTCGCAGTGCTTATCTTGATGTTCCGTGAATTTCCTATTTTACCGATATATGCGCGGTTTTCTTGGTTAATGACCCTGCATGAATCAGAAAAAGGCATGCCATATGGAGTAGCGATCGCCATCGGTGGTTTGGTTGCATATCCACATTCACCAATTTTTAAAATCATCTTCGGTGGTTAATGGATTCAGTTAACCGAGTTTTATGATCTTTGGTGAATACTCCGGATAGTCACCACGGTGTCAGTTAAAGATAAAGGCAGGACGACCATGGATATTAAGAAAATCGCAGTTGTATTAATCGCATTGCTCGCAGGGGGCGCGGCATTTTACCTGACACTTTCGGGGCAGGATGATGACGAGGCAGCACCAGTAACGATTGTCAAATCTAAAAAAGAAGAGACTACTAGTGTGTTGGTAGCTTCAGATATGATTTCTCGCGGAGATCAGTTAAATGCGGACAATACAAAGTGGGCAGAATGGCCTAAAAAAACTGTTCAAAAAAGTGATGCTTATTTCACGGGTAAAAATTCAGATATTCTTGAGAACCTTGAGGGGGCTGTTGCGAAAACAAGTTTTGTTGCAGGAGAGCCGTTAATCGAAGAGAAAATTGTCCGTGCAGGTAGCAATGGTTTAATGGCTGCTATTATGACACCAGGTATGAGAGCGGTAGCTTTGCGGGTTACAGCAGAGACAGCATCTGGCGGTTTTATTCTGCCTGGGGATAATGTTGATGTGATCTTTACATCAGAGATTCGTGAAACAAGAAAACGTGTAATCTCAACTTTGTTAAGGGAAGTGCGTGTATTAGCGGTCAATGAGATTTTTTCAGAAAACCCTGAAACTCCAGTAATTGAAGGTGTTAATGTGACACTGGAGATGACACCTGCAGAAGCAGAGCAGTTTGTTTTAGCGCGATCTTCAGGAGAGTTAAGTCTGACTTTGCGTAGCATCTATGACGAATCTGGCGATGTTGCAAATTCTCAAAATAAAAAAATAAAACCACAACAACGCAAAGTAAAAATTATCCGTATAGGCCGATCCTAGCGAGCTTTTTTAGACGGAAACTTGATAGGGGATTGACATGAATACTCAGAATAAAAAATTTAACCCGAGTGGAAATACTCTCATGAAAAAAATAGTTCGGCTAGGCATTGCGTTAATCGCGGGCATGGGGCTCATTGTTTCGCCTGCTTTGGCGCAGCGAGGCGCTAAGCAAGTCTCTATAGATTTGGGCGGAGAAAGTGAATACTCTAAATCTATTATTCTACCTTTGAATAAAGCTGCGATTATTGACTTGCCGAGCGCTGCGGCTGACGTTCTTGTGTCGCAACCTTCTATAGTGGATGCTGTTGTGCGTTCACCGCGCCGAGTTTATTTGCTTGGCCTTTCTGTCGGAGACACGAATGCGTTTTTCTTCGATAGTTCCGGGCGCCAAATTCTCAATCTTGAGATTACAGTAGAAAGAGACCTTGATGCGTTAAGCGATCTTTTGCGTAGATTGATGCCTGATAGCAGGATTGAGCTTGAGGCCATAAATAATAATGTCATTCTCAGAGGGTCCGTTGCCTCGAATTCTCAAGCCGCCAACGCGCAAGCTGTGGCTGCGCGATTTATTGGAAATCCTGATAGCGTCATTAATATGGTATCAATTCGCGATCGTGACCAGGTAATGTTACGTGTACGTATTGTTGAAATGCAACATCAATTGATGAAACAGCTTGGGGTGGATACAAACGGAACTGTTACATTGGATGATGTTAGCTTTGGCTTTGCTGCGCAAAATGCTGTTACTACAACTTCTGGGTTTACAGGTGATGTGGGGGTCCCAGGTGGTATAGGTGATTTGACGGACTTAGATGTTGCATTCCAAGCATTAGAATCAACTGGTCTTGTACGTATATTGGCTCAACCTAATTTAACCGCAATATCTGGTGAATCTGCTAATTTCCTTGCTGGTGGTGAGTTTCCTGTACCAGTTGGCCAAGATAATGGTGTCCTCAGTATTGAGTTTCGAGAGTTTGGTGTGGGGCTTGGTTTTACTCCTGTTGTTTTGAGTAAGGGGCGTATCAATCTGAAAATTTCTACAGAAGTTAGTGATTTGACATCAGACAACTCCATTACAATTCCAGGGCCACTTATTCCGGATGGTAACGGTGGTTTTGTTCCGGGTACAGCGTTACAAATTCCAGGGTTATCAGTTCGTCGTGCTAATACTACAGTGGAGTTGCCAAGTGGTGGTAGTTTGATGATGGCGGGTTTGTTGCAAGAAGATATGCGATCAACAGTTGAGGGAGTGCCAGGTATCAAGGATGTCGCAGTTCTGGGTCAGTTGTTCCGTAGTCGTGATTTTGAAAACAATCAAACTGAATTGGTTGTAATGGTTACGCCTTATCTTGTGGAAAGTACTCATGAATCCAAACTAACCGATCCATCCCGTGGATTTGTGCCAGCCAGCGATGTTCAAAGTATTCTGCTTGGAAAAGTCACGGCTACTTATGGTCTCGCGGGCGCCGTCTCCAAAGATCGCACCCTCCAGGGTCCTCTCGGCTTTATTCTTGATTAGAGAAAGAACACAACCATGAAAAAACTTGTGAAAACACTTATTATTCCATCTGTATCCGTTGCGTTGCTTTCTGGTTGCAGTTCATTATGGAACAATGCAGGCGACAACCCTACCGTTGCTGAAAAACACCCGATTTCGGTTGATAGTCAGGTTGTTACTCTGACACTTGATGTAGATCCGACAACGAGTGATTTATCCAAAATTGATCAAGCGCGATTGAAAGCATTTGCTCTTACCTATATGCAAAATGGGCATGGGCCGATGACAATTACGGCACCGACTGGCGGAGCTGATGATCGCGTTGCTCAAGAAACCTCTTCAGATATTCGACGTTATCTAAATGGTGTCGGAGTGCCTTGGGCCTCTATGAGTGGGGCTAGCTATCGCGCCGGCGGCTCTGGGAGTGACCGAGAACTTGTTATCTCTTATACGCATTTTGTAGCAACCCCAAGCCCGTGTGGGATTTGGGATAGTGAAGTCACACACGTTCGAAAAAATATAGCACACCCAAATTTTGGGTGTGCAGATCAGAACAACCTTGCGGCAATGATTGCGGACCCAAGGGATTTGATCGAACCAGCCGCAAGCACACCTCCTGATGCTCTTCAGAGGGTACGTGGTGTCGAGACTTTCCGCTCTGGAGAAGTAACTGCCAGCGAACGTGATGCAACTATTGAAACCAACGTATCTAATTAGAGCGATACATAAAAATTACCAGTGAACAAGAATGTCCGGTAAGGAGAGTTTAATGAAAAATGCTGTGAAAGCGTCATTTGAATATGATGACCAAGAAGGCTCAGCAGGAAATGCCGCGGTTTTGGGTGCTGATGGTGGGCCTGCAAGCGCGCCAGGTACAGATCTTGCAATTCTGGATGATGATTTTGGTGATGATGACTGGCTCGATGAAGAGCTAACGGATGAGGAACTCGCTGCTCTGGGTGAGGAGGATTTTGATACAGCTTTTGCCGATTTTGATGATGAAGAGTTTGTTGAAAGTGATCTCGGCGATCTTGATGATCTTGATGATTTTGATGTGATGGATGATGATGAAGGACAAGAGCCGCGCTTATTAGAAGCTGCTCCGTCCTTTCCATCGAGTGAAGTAGAAGCCGGTGATGGTGAATTTGGTGATGATCTATTTGGAGTTGTGGAAGACGAACCCGCAGTTACGGCTGGATCGGAAGCTGATTTAGCGGATAATGAAGAATTCAATCATCAGCATGATAAGCAATCAGTCAGGGAAGGTGCGGCCGCCGAAAGCATTAAAGATGGAAATATCACTGATGATGATTTGTATAATGATGAAGAATCATTGGACTTTGAAGCGGGAGATGATTTTTCTATAGATGATGACTATAGCGGTGATGCAGCTCAAATGGCTGCAGCAGGAGCAGTTATAGTTGCTGATGAGTCAACAGAGTTGAAGGCTCAACCCAAAGGAGATGTCGTGGTCTCTGAGGGTGATTTGACCCGTGCTACAGACATGGATCATGAGGATGACAGTTCTGAATCTGGTGATGATTTTTCAGATCTTGATGATGATGGAACATTCCATCGGCCAGTCCCGAGAATTTCTATTCATGCTTTTTGTGAAACATCGCGCAATAGCTCTATTCTTGAAAAGGCGGCTGTTGATAGGCGCTTGATGAAGGCGCATTTTACGATGCACATGGGCGGACTTGAAAAAGCGATTGACCTTTATCAAGGCTCATCAACACCTAATTTAATTATACTCGAAACGGTAGCTGGTGGAGCAGAGTTAATTCAACAACTTGGTCAACTTGCTGAAGTATGTGATCCATCCACGAAAGTTGTGCTAATTGGCCGAGTGAATGATATTCGTCTTTATCGTGAGCTGATACGTCAGGGTATTAGCGAATATATTGTTCGACCAAAATCGCCGCTGCAAATTATCAAGACAATCTCTGAGTTATATGTTGATCCATCCGCGCCTCCTATCGGTAAGACAATTGCTTTTGTCGGGACTAGAGGTGGCGTTGGTTCATCAACGATTGCTCATAATATAGGCTGGCTTTTTGCAGAAGAGCATAAGAGTGATACCGTCATTCTTGATCTTGATTTACCCTTTGGTACAACCGCGCTTGACTTTGATCATGAGCCAACATCCGGTTTGATGGAGGCTTTGACATCACCTGATCGCCTAGATGATGTTTTGTTAGAGCGACTTTTACAAAAGCACACTGATCATTTGAGTCTCTTTACGGCGCCAAATATGTTGGATCGTGATTATGATATAAGCGATGAAGCTTTTGATACGGTGATTGACGTTGTTCGTGGCACAGCGCCAACGGTTGTTATTGATGTTCCTCATCAGTGGACCGGATGGTCCAAGAAAATTCTACAAACTGCAGACGAAATTGTGATTACCGCAACGCCTGATTTTGCGTCTTTCAGAAACATGAAATATTTAATGGAAGTGGTAGGATCGGCAAGGCCTAATGATTCAAAACCATATTTTGTTTATAATCAGTTTGACCCAAAAATGTCTGCAGTTCCGGTCGAGTATTTTGTTGAGAATGTAGATATTGAGCCTTCTCTTGTTCTTGGCTGGGAACCGCAATTGTTTAATGCTGCGGCAACAAACGCATCGTCGATTATGGAAACAAGCCCAAAATCGAAAGTTGCTGCTGGACTTAATGATCTTTCTGCCAAAATTCTCGGACGCACAGAGACATTAGCATTGCCAAGTCGCTTTAGCCTTACAAGTTTGTTTAAACGGAAATAGTAGAAATGTTTGGTCGTAAAACTGCAGAGGCTGAAAATTTTGCGTCGGAGCCCCAAAAGGCTCCACCACGCGCAGATCAAAAGCCAAGTAAAAAACCGGAACCCCAAGAAGCGAAGGTACCTCCACGTGTGGTTACGCCTGCAAAAAAACCGGAAGCTGAGAGTAAGGCTGTTGTTGAGGTTGGTAATCGATCTGATTCTTACTATCAAACTAAAACGCTAATCTTTAATGCATTGATTGACACAATTGATCTTTCTCAATTGGCCCAGTTGGATGCGGATGCGGCAGCAGAAGAAATTCGTGATATCGTCAACGAGATCATTTCCATTAAAAATGTACAGATGTCAATTTCTGAGCAGGAAGCGCTTCTGCAAGACATTTGTAATGATGTTTTGGGTTATGGACCTTTAGAACCTTTGCTCGCGCGTGATGATATCGCTGATATCATGGTCAACGGTTCAAATCGGGTGTTTATTGAGGTTGGGGGCAAAATTGAATTAACGAATGTGCGTTTCCGAGATAATGCGCAATTAATGAACATTTGTCAGCGGATAGTGAGTCAGGTTGGTCGACGTGTTGATGAGGCTAGCCCTATCTGTGATGCGCGTCTTCTTGATGGTTCCCGGGTGAATGTAATCGCACCACCACTTTCTATCGATGGCGCTGCATTAACCATTCGTAAATTTAAGAAAGACAAACTCCGAATTGCTGATTTGGTTGGTTTTGGGTCAATTTCCCCGGAGGGCGCAAGGGTACTTGAAATTATAGGTGCATGCCGGATCAACACACTTATATCAGGCGGTACTGGTTCAGGTAAGACAACACTGCTCAACTGTATGACAGCGTTTATAGAACATGATGAGCGTGTGATTACGTGTGAAGATGCTGCGGAACTTCAATTGCAACAGCCTCATGTTGTGCGGTTGGAAACGCGTCCCCCTAACCTTGAAGGGCAGGGTGAGATTTCGATGAGAGATCTTGTCAAAAACTGTCTACGGATGCGGCCGGAAAGAATTATCGTGGGCGAGGTTCGTGGCCCTGAAGCTTTTGACCTTTTACAAGCCATGAATACTGGCCATGATGGCTCTATGGGTACACTGCACGCTAACAGTCCACGTGAAGCTCTGCAGCGTCTGGAATCCATGATTACAATGGGGGGGTATAATTTACCTTCGAAAACTATCCGTGAAATGATTGTTGGTTCTATTGATATTGTAATTCAGGCCGCGCGACTGCGTGATGGATCTAGACGAATTACTCATATTACAGAAGTGCTGGGTACTGAAGGTGATACGGTAATTACTCAAGATTTGTTCGTTTTCGATATGAACGGCGAAGACAATGATGGCAATATTATTGGTGCTCATCAGTCAACTGGTATCGCACGGCCTGCTTTCTGGGATCGTGCTAAATATTATGGCAAAGATGCAGAGCTGGCCGAAGCTCTAGATGCAGCAGCAGCATAGGACTGGATCATGGATCAGCAAACTTTGATTATTGGTGGCTTGATTGTTTTGGCAGTCGGAGCAGTAATTTTTCTGGTGTTTTCTTCTCCGGATAAAGAAAAAGCAAAAAAACGCGTTGCCAACATGGGCGGGGGGAGCAGGCGTACCCGTGCTGGAGGCGCTCCTGTGCAAAGCGAGGCTCAAAATAAAGAGCGGCGTAAAAAAGTTTCTGAAACTTTAGAAAAGATTGATAATCAACAAAAAGAAAACAAGAAAAAGAAAAGGTTATCACTTGGGCAAATTATTGAACAATCCGGTATGAATATTTCCGTCCAACAATTTTATATAGGGTCACTGATAGCGGCGGCGGCTCTTGGCGCGGTTGGTTTTGTTTCTGGTCAAAAATTGTGGGTAACCGGTCTAATGTTTTTTGTAGGCGGCGTTGGTTTGCCCCGATGGTTTGTAAATCGAGCTCGTAAAAAACGTCAGAAAAAATTCACGACAGAATTTTCTAATGCTATTGATGTAATTGTGCGTGGTGTGAAATCCGGTCTGCCCGTGAATGAGTGTCTTAAGATCATTTCACGTGAAGCGCCGACGCCAATAAATGAAGAGTTCCATCTCTTGACCGAAAGTATTCGCGTTGGCCTTTCTCTAGAGCAGGCAATGGAGAGAATGTTCGAACGTATGCCAACTCAGGAAGTGAATTTTTTTGGAATTGTGCTTTTGATTCAACAAAAAACTGGTGGTAATCTTGCCGAGGCTTTAGGCAATCTTTCTACCGTGTTGCGGAGTAGAAAAATGATGGAAGGTAAGGTCAAGGCGCTTTCCGCAGAAGCTAAAGCATCTGCAATGATCATTGGTGTGCTGCCATTCCTTGTTGCAGGAGCGGTGCATTTATCCGCGCCGGATTACCTTGCTCCGTTATTCACCACGCGAAACGGTAACTTTATCTTGTTGGGTGCGGGGATATGGATGTTTATGGGAATAACAGTCATGCGCAATATGATCGCGATCAAGGTATAAAATAGGTATAGGGCAACTGACATGGAGCAGATTATCAACACAGTCACAGATCGCGAAATTCAAATCGCTTTTCTTGTGTCTATGGCTGCGATTGCAGCAGTTTATACCTTGCTTGAGCCATTCTTTAAAACAGATAAGCTCAAAGAGCGCATGAAGCAGGTTGGTGATTATCGCGATCAGTTACGTCAGCAGCAACGTGAGGCCTTAAGTAAAAAAACATCAAACTCTATTCGTTCGAAAGAGGCAACTGGAACAGTAAAAAGTGTTGTCGAAAACTTGCGTCTGTTAGAAATTTTTGATGCTGAAGCTGCAAGCAAGCGCCTCTTGATGGGTGGATTGCGTGGTCAGGGGCCGGTATTTGTTTTTATGGCGGCAAGAATCTGTCTCCCCTTTATTATGGCCATGATTACGATTGTATACGTCTATATACTGAAAGTTGCTGACGTTAATAACTTTATTAAATTATTGATCGTGTTTGGGTCATTTTTTGTTGGTTTTTATCTGCCGAATGTATGGGTATCGAATTTGGTTACAAAGCGGCAGCAAAAAATCAAGGTCGCCTGGCCAGATGCTCTTGATCTGCTTTTGATATGTGTTGAGTCAGGCATGTCAATTGAAGTTGCTTTGCAAAAGGTTGGCCATGAAGTTGGTGGGAACAGCCCTGAACTTGCAGAGGAGCTAGGCTTGACAACAGCGGAGCTCTCTTACTTGCAAGAAAGAAAATCTGCCTATATGAATTTGTCAGAACGCACAGGCTTGGATGGGGTGAAGGCGGTTATGACTGCGCTGATCCAATCAGAAAAATATGGTACGCCACTTGGGCAATCCCTTCGCGTAATGGCAGCTGAAAATAGAGAAATACGAATGCAGGAAGCTGAGAAAAAAGCGGCTGCATTGCCTCCAAAACTAACCGTTCCGATGATTTTATTTTTTCTACCCGTCCTGTTTGCCGTGATTCTTGGCCCGGCAATAATGGATATTACAGCCAGTATGGGTTCGTGATATTTAAAAAATAAGTATATTGCAGGGGATTCAGTAATTGTGGTCCGCTGCTTGCACATCTACTCATAGTGTATGCTTGAATAGTTTAGCGCCAGGGTTGCTTGGGGCTTATCCTTAGGCGTAGATAATCGGGTTATGCGATGGTGAGTTGTATGTATTTTTATTGTCTCAAAATAACACATAAAATTAGCACAGAGTTATTTTGTTTGTTGAGGAATTTTTTCTTCGGTTTGTTCGTTGTTGTTGGTCTATGCACATCAACGACCTCATTGGCTGAAACCTCAAATCTACGCGTGGGTGATACTGATATCGCAGTTGAACCCTCCATTGATCAACAAGCGAAAAATGGGCGTTGGCTCCAAAAGCAATTGTCCAAGGCTAAACGCGGTGGTGTTATAGAGGTGCCAGAAGGATATTATCTTGTTTCGGACATGAAGATCAGAAAAACTGTAAAGTTGGTTGGCAAAGGGGATGTTATTTTTCAATCAGTAAACAGAGTGCAAAAAGGGCTGATTGTTCCTGGTGTGGGCGTGTCATTGCAAGTTGAAAATATCACATTTCGTGGTGCGAGCTCACCGGACCAGAACGGCGCAGGCATTCGTCATGATGGCCGTGATCTCTGGGTAATTGATTGTATTTTCGAAGATAATGAAAATGGTATTCTTTCAACAGGGTCAGAAAAAGGGACTGTTGAAATTCGCAACTCGACATTTTTGGGCAGCGGTTACGGCGATGGGTATTCGCATGGAATTTATCTGTCTAGTGGCGAGCAATTACTGATTGATAACTCGCGCTTTATCGGTACCAAGATTGGGCACCATATAAAAAGCCTTGCGCGAATTACTTCTATCTCTAATTCCTATTTTGACGATGCGGGTGCTGGCACCAGTTACACAATAGACGTAACCCGTGGTGGTATTGCGTCTATTATGGATAATTTTATTATGCAACGTGAAACCGCTGAAAATTACACGATTATCAATTATAGTGAAGAGCGTGGTGGGTCCGCTGTGTCTCTTCGTATAAGCGGGAATACAATTATTAATCGTCACCCCCAAGGTCGATTTTTTAATAATGGTACAGACGTAAAAACTGTCGAAGAAGATAACGAGATTACCAATGAGGGGCGGGGCCGGTTGAAAATCGACCGCCGTTAGAGAAATTGCCTGCAAATCTCGTATTGCCTTATGCGTGAGTTAAAATTGCTTCATTTTTTGTTATTTCATCACAAAAGCGAAAATATGTGGCATTTTGCGCCCACAAACACCGCTTTTTGGCTAAGAGACAGGCGAATATTCTTGACGCGGGCGCAGCAATTCCTTCTAGTGCGCCAGCGGCTTTGTTTTGGCCACCTCTAATTTTTTGCTCAATTTCTTTGCAAATGGCCAAGCTTGAAGAGATTCCAAGACGGGTTGCCTGAGAACCTGTACTTGATGAATGCCACTATGGTTGGATCGAGCGCGGGTAATAACCGACTTAAGGAGACTCTTCGACTATGGCTACCGGAACAGTAAAGTGGTTTAACGCCACAAAAGGCTTTGGTTTTATCGCACCTGACGAGGGCGGCAAAGATGTGTTTGTACATATCACTGCAGTCCAGGCAGCAGGTCTTCGTGGACTTGATGATGGCCAGCGGATTACGTACGAACTTTCAACAGACCGTGGCAAAACCGCTGCTTCTGATTTGAAAGTCGAATAGTCTAAACCGCTATTGCACTGACAATTACGAGAACCGCCTGCGAATTGTCGTTGGCGGTTTTTTTATGTGAACAATAGCTGTAGAGAATGACCCGAATTCAAATTTTATTAGGATGGTATCAGCGATGACAACCGCTTCAGATTTTTTGCCCGAGCATAATGCCGACTGTTTAACCTGGCTCAACTGGTGTCATGGACGACTTAATATGTATGCAGCTGAAATTGATACTAATCCGATGACCAACTCTGTGCAGCGCCTCTCTCATGATTTAGCTATTGGCTTGGAGCAGGGACGAATTACGTTATCTATGGTGAATGCGCTGATGGGGGTTTTGGGCAATGAAGTATTGATACAACGTGCAGATCGTTTTCGCGATGCGCATATTAGCAATGAGCCCCACCCCGCTGAGCGGTATGTGAATGAAAGCGCTAAGAGCGGAAGTTTTCAGGATTTGAAGTCTGCGCTGGAGCAAACGCGAGCCGGGGTGGTTTTTACTGGGCATCCAACTTTTGCTATCTCTCGAAGATTACGTTCTGACTTTATTGATTATGTTGAAGCCAATGACGAAGATTCGCGCCGTAAAACTGCAGAGCAATTGAAACGAAACCGGCATCGTCCGGATAATGATATCACGATTATGTCGGAACATGAGGATGTAAAGGTTGCTATAAAAAATGCCACCACGGGTCTCGATACAATCAACTCAGATTTACTGGAAGGAGCCAGTCAAAAATTTCCTGACCAATGGCACACCCTATGTCCTACCCCTGTCAGTATTGCTACGTGGGTTGGGTATGACCTTGATGGGCGGACTGATATTCACTGGGGGCAAACACTGACAATCCGGTTGACTGAGAAATCTGAACAACTGAAAGCATATGCTGACCAACTTAAGGACATTATTGGCCTTCAGGCAAACCCAGAGACAATGGCACTGGTCACTGAACTGGAGGCTGCTGCAAAACTATCTGCAAATCAAGCTTCCTTGTTTGCGGGGGACCTTGATGATCCCGCCATTGTAGTGCGGGCAGCTAATGCCCTGACAGCAGAACATAGAGACCGTTTGGTGAGTATTGCACCTGTGATTGAGCGAATTTCTGCATTGATTGAAGGAAATTCTGACAAAGAAACCAGAATGGCGCTTTGTCTTCTGCGAGCCAGAATGAAAGCGTTAGGTCTTGGATTGGCGAGAATTCATTTGCGAGTGAATGCAGCACAAGTGCGATCGACCCTACGGCATGATTTTGGCGTGCAATCTGATGCAGATTTCATGGGACGCAGCACATTAGAGATCGCAGCGCAACAGGCAAAAACGGCAGATAATCATAAAATAAATTTTACATCCGTATTTCTTGAAAAAATGACTGCACGTCGTCAATTTATGCTCTGTGCACAAATTTTAAAACACATTGATGCTGATACGCCGATTCGGTTTCTCATTGCAGAATGCGAGGCGCCCGCAACGGTGATGGGTGCGGTCTATCTAGCGCGTGCATATGGGGTTGCTGATAAGCTGGATATTTCCCCCTTATTTGAAACTCCCGAAGCATTGGAGCGTGGCGGACGTTTTATAGAGCATTTGCTACAGGAAGATGAATTTCAGCGTTATATTAAGACACGCAAACGTATTTCCATTCAACTGGGGTTTTCTGACAGTGGTCGCTTTATGGGTCAAGTGGCTGCTGATCTTGCAATTGAGAGGTTGCATATATTGCTCGCGCGCTCCATGGCCGAAAAAAATATTACCGATGTTGAGGCATTGATCTTTAATACCAATGGAGAAAGCATGGGGCGCGGCGGTTATCCTGCAACGATTGAAGATCGTTTGCATCACTTGATTACCCCATGGACACGTGCTCGGTTTTCTCATGAAGATATTCCAATGAATGCTGAGAGTGCTTTTCAAGGTGGGGAGGGATTTTTGCATTTCCAAACGCCTGCTATGGCAACGAAAACTATCAGTGAAATATTTCGCGTTGCCTATCAAGATTGGGAACGTGATGAACAGGACATGTTCTATCAGGATATCAATTTTTCCTGGGATTATTATCGCAGTGTAAAATCATGGCAGGAAACTCTTTTTGATAACCCGGATTATACAAAAGCAATTTCCTCATTTGGGCAAAAATTCTTGTTTACTACTGGTTCGCGGAAAACCAGACGCCAACGAAAGGGCAGTGCTGATATGAGTCCGCGTGCGTTACGCGCTATTCCGCACAATGCCATTCTCCAGCAAATG
>CAZGVP010000003.1:0-28986 GCA_964529135.1 uncultured Caulobacterales bacterium
TGGGTCATTACCAAGATTGCCAACTAAAATTACTTTATTGATACCGCGTGCCATTATCTTTGTTCCTCACTCATTGATTCAAGACTAGGCCATTGGATATGTATTCCAAAGGACTCGGACATGAATCTATCGACCTGTTTATAAACCTTTTGAATCTCCACCGTGGTCATTTCCGCTGATGATTCTTTATTCGTTATTGCTTCTTGGATTAATCGCCATATGCAATCCTTTACTAATGCTGGAGTCCAATCTGTATCAGCGTAATCAAGCGCTCTTTTTATATAATCGAAACAACCAAAGATTGTTGCTTTTGTTCTTGGGTCAATCGACTTATCTTTAACTATCTGGTTATCACAAGCCTTTATCGCATCATGCGCACGCCTATTTAAAACCACCTTAAATGTATAACCTCTATCATTCAAAGCATCACACAACAATGAAATATATTTATGCAAAGACCTGTTTTGAAGGTTGGTTCTAGTGTCGGATATCTTGGTTATCTGAACCTGCCATTTATGAGCAGGGTCTAGCTGACTAAGTAGGCTTAAAATATGATCTTTATCATCAGCCGTATTATACGGAAGTTTTGGCGCACTCATTCCGAATGCCTCAGTAAAGTCATTGATCTAAACGTAAGACCATCAATATCTACTTTTCTATCCTTAACTCCTTGCTTCTTCCTTTCGGATAAAATCTTCTTCTCGGCCTGGGAAATAAAATCTCTATAATCTTTTCTTGAAATAGTAACTTTGCTAGTGGGGCAGACTGATGCCAACTTATCAATTTGCACCATAATATCTCTAGCCCTAGCTGTCGTTAACCTGCTTATATCAAAGTTCATTATAAATTCTCCTCTATAATTTCAATAGAAATTTCTAGCTTATGCTTTATCTCGTTGAGTGCATCATGGAACGATTCGACAACCTCAGACTGATGTTCAATCTGACTGGTTAAAGTCTCTCTTTCCTCTCCATTGTAGTCCAGCTGATCAAAAGCACACCTAACGCAACGCTCCTCATGAGAGTCAAGATTTGCGTCATGTATAATGTTCTCTATAACTTCTTTTATAGATTGGTTTTGGTAATATCTCATTTCTTAATCCTCACATTCCTCAATTTCGACAACTGTTTTTTCGTCAACCTTCGATTCGACTTTAATGAACTTCTGTCGTATTTCTCTGATTTCTTCTGTTGAATCATCTCGCAATATTCCTGCTGCAACGATTGCGTCAATAAGCCACTTACTAACGGGCGCGTCTGTGTCGCAAATCCGTTGACGGTAATGCGTGATTGTGCAAATAACTGGTACGTCAAACGCTTCACACCCATAATTTGCTTTCGCGGCATTGATAGCAACGCGTTTAACAATGGCATTTTTGCTGGAAACTCTATTTTTACTTTCATAACTCATTTGTTTATTAGTTTTTGACTGAAAGCTTCTCGCATCATTGATCCAAGCCTTTTCAAATTCTTACGCCTCTGATCATCCGACATATCAGGAAGTGCGTTAAAATCATTTTTCGGCAAACTGCTCCTAACATTCATTCTCAATTGTGAAGGCTGAAACCAATTTACAGCACTATTTGTCATGGATCGCCATGACATGGCTATAACTGGCGCGTGCTTATCGCCATAACCAGCATCAACCAAACAATCATACCAAACCTCTAGCATAAGCATCTCTGCGTCAGAATCAGGAACAAACGGCGCACCTTTAAGACCCGCCATGCGCATACGGCTCACTTGCTCTGCTACAACTTGTTTCAACGTTATCATTTGTTAGCCCACTCGCCAGCGCGTGAAACCATAGAGCCGCCGCCTGATGTTCCACGTGAAACATTGTTCTTCTGTCTTTTTACCCAAGTCACCAAACAGGCCTTCCAAGATTTCATTTTATTCTTACCAACCATCCAGTCCTTAGACTCGTAAAAATTCCAGAATTGATCTGGGTCAACTTCATACTGTTTTTCAATACACCAAGCCGCAACTTCCTCAACAGAGGGCTTTTTAAATCTCTTGTTTTTTGGTTTATGGTTATTGGTTATTGGTTTATGGTTATTGGTTGCGTTTTGTTTTTGGTCATTCGGTGACGATTCGTCATTATTATTTAACGAATCGTCACCATTAGGCAATGACTTGTTTCTATTCTCTTTATTTGTTGCGCACCTAGAATGATAGGCTTTTAGTTCTTCATTTATGCGTTTTTGGTGGTAAGTTCCATCATCCTGTAGCTTAAAGAACTTGCTTAAAACAAACTCAACAGCCTGAATTTCCTCTGGAGTGCTTGCCCATGTCCATTCTATAGCCTCATCCATTGTTGGGAATTGTTCACGGTCATAGCATGAGTCTTTAAGAAGATTATAAGCCCCATGTTGTAGCATGGAAAGGCGACCAGCTTTTTTATAGTAGTCTCCCAAATTCTTCTTATAATAATGCACTTTTCTTTCCTCAAAACCCTTGAAAGGAATCAACGCAAACCCGTCAAGGTTTCGAGCTGTCCTCAGACGATCAAACCTGAGTAATGCGTTGATAGTTTCAAAAAGAAACTAAAAGAGTGGGCTGGGCGTAACTCCAGCTATGCGAATGCTTTGGGGCGTATTCGAGATTATCCCCTAAGGCGTTTTTCTACAACGTGATTCTACTTTCATCACCGCCACTCATTTAGTTTCTTTCTGTTTTTTTCTCCACATCTTCAACCGACATTTTGATGAGCAATAAATATGACGCGCATCGCCCCAGAATGATTTTCTACACTTGTCTGCTGAACATGTTTTCTTTTTTGCCATGGACGGATAATGCATCACAAGTGAAACGCGGTCAAGTTTAATTTTAAATTATTTTCTATTGACATTGAAACGCGGCAGGGTTACATTAATGCCACAAGGTAAACAATCAAGGTATTAAATAATGTATAGAAATCAAATAATGACCCGCCCAGAAACAAGAGAAGAACCAGCAGAATACGGTGGTGGTGTTTGGGTTTGCGATGAATGCGGATCAACAGATATAAGTAAAGATAAAAATATCTGTGAAGAATGCGAGCAAAAAAAGAAGACCAAGAGAAGAAACTTAAAACATGACTTTATTGAAAGGGAGTCATTAATTGAGTTTGTGGCAATATTTGGCGATGCTGTTAATAGGGCTGAGGCAGGTGACGAAAGAGCACTAAGGGGTTTTGTGACAATAAGTACAGCCATACAGTTTGCATTAAGCAAGAATGAATCAAGTGACGCACATAAGCCTATCGCGCTAGATTATATTTTAGATGGTTTTGATTTAATTTCAGAGGGTATAGAGTAATGAGATTTAGTTCAATTTTTCTAGGTGTTTTTGTTTTTTTTATGTGGTGTCTGGTTTTGGAATTGGCTTTAAGTGTTCTTGCTGAAAACCACTACAATTCAAGGGGGAGTACATACAATGTCTCAGAATAAGAAAATAATACAATATCTAATGACTGGTCAACGGTTAACAAGATTAAAGGCTCTTAGGCTTAATTTTGGTATGTCGCTAAACAGTAGGATTCCAGAAATTGAAGCTACAGGAATCAAAGTTGACAGGAGGTTTATTAAAACAAGAACAGGGAAAAGTGTTAAAGAGTATTGGTTTAGTCAGAAAACAATAAGAGGGTTGAGTGATGGGAAATGAAAACAAAGATATGACCTTGCTGCAAAAATTAGACAAATTCCTAACGGGCAGAGAGGATAAGTTTTTGTCCTTTAACGAGGGTGGCATAAATAAACTTAACTTTGCAGCAGAGTGCGATTTCGCTAGGCAGGCGATTGCGAAAAACGACTACCTTATAAATGTCGCGAGAAACAATCCTCAGTCACTCGCTGACGCAATATGCAATGTTGCAGCAATTGGCATAACTCTAAACCCAGCAGAAAAGCTGGCATACCTAATACCAAGAAAAACTGGTTACGACAGTATTGCAAAGAAGGATATATACTCAGTTTGCTTAGATTTAAGCTATATGGGTCTAATAAAACTTTCAACAGACTCCGGTGTAGTTAAGTATATGAAGGCTGAAATAATCAGAGAGGGTGACAAGTTTAAATACTACGGCTTTGATAAGCGGCCTGACCTTGAGGTTTCAGACCCGTTTAATGATGAGGTTAGAGGTGAGAAGCGCGGGGTTATTGCATGGGCTAAAACTGCCGATGGGGATTACTTGTGTGAAATAATGTCAATCAAGGAGATAAACAACATAAGAGACAAATCCGAGTCTTATAAGCACGCGCTATCTAAAGGGAAAAACTCATGGCAATATAAGAACTGTGTGTGGGTTGACCCTGTTTCTGTTGGTGAGATGCAGAAAAAGACCGTGATAAAAAGGTTGTACAAAACCTTGCCAAAATCAAGCGGGAACTCGAAGGCCATGTCAGAAGCAATTGACATGATGAATAGTCAGGACAGACTGGAGTTTAGCGACTTCAATAAAGAACCAAAATCGCCCTCATATGCTGAGAGCGAATATGTTGAATACAAAAGGTGTGTTGATGACGGGGATTTTATTGGGCTTTTGTGCATGGAGGAGAAAATAGGACAACAATCATCAACGGATTTATGCTCCAAGATTCACGATGGTCGATGGCCTAATCGAGGAAAAACAAAATACTTTGAGTTGCTTGCCGATAATTTAAAGGTTGCCCGTGAATTAAGGGAGTCCAACCTAGAAACATTGATTGATACAATTAGTCGAGATGACAGTATTGGCGCTGTTGAAATAATCGAAGATTGCAACAATTACGAATTAGACTGGTATTGCGCAAAACTGAACAATGAGCAGGAGCAATATTTAAGGGGGTTGGTTTAGTAATGAATGTACGGGTCGTAGTCGCACACAACCATACTTAATAAAACAACAAGTGATGCCGCCTGGCAGAACTAAACTTATCCGATAGGAGATAATAATGAGTCGCAACTTCAACACAAACACTGCAAACCATGATGAATGGCTGACACCCCCAGAAATAATAAAAAGTCTTGGAACTTTCGACTTAGACCCAGCAGCGCCAACTAAAAACACTCGACCTTGGGATACAGCAAAAAATCATTATGATTACCTGCAAGATGGCCTCACCAAAGATTGGTCAGGTCGTGTTTGGTGTAACCCTCCATACGGCAGAGAAACATTTGACTGGATAAAGAAACTGTCACACCACGGCAATGGAATTGCGTTGATATTTTCACGCACCGAAACCATTGGATTTCACGAGCAGGTATGGTCAAAAGCGGATGCGGTTTTTTTCTTTAAAGGTCGGCTTAAATTTCACAGAATAGATGGAACCGCTGGAGATAGTGCAAACGCTCCGTCATGTTTAATTGCTTACGGTGATAACAATGTCAAAGCAATATCCAACTCTGGATTGCGAGGAAAGTTAGTTTTGATTAACCCAACCAGCCTATAGCGAGGAATAGACATTCCCATCAATCAGTATATAATTGTGTTGTTTATTGTATTGCTTAAATAGAACCACACAATAACCTATATGGGTGATATTTTTTAAATAAGTAGGGCTGGTAAGGCTTAGTAGGCTGCGCGCTCAGCCAGCCCTTCAGTTATGAGCAATTCGTTTATGTTTTCACCATCAAAGTAAACCGTTACCAGTAGTCGCCCGTACTTCCCTGTTTTATCTTTGGTTGTTATGATTGTGATATCTTTTCCTAGTATTTTTTTGCGCAGCCAATCCCTGCTTTTAGTTCCTTCTGGCTTTTCTAGCCCTCTCATTTCAGGTGCGTTTATCCCTAATAATCGACACTTCTCTTTAACTATGTGTGTCCAACAACCTAAATCTATATCTAACGTTATTGTGTCTGCATCGTAAACGCTCAGGACGGTTGCTTTGTACTGATACATTACTTTTGACTATTTCTGTGCTGGTTCCATGCATACCACCCAAACGCACGTAACCCAATCCAACTTAGCCACGCTTGCAGTTTATTGGCCTTGTGATCGCCCATCATAGCCACCTCTCGCCAGACGTAATCTGATGTGCGCCTATCCTCCATTTCTGAGTAATAAAGCCAGTCATGAACTACACCAGCAAGATCAACACGATCAAACCTAACAAGGATTCGGGTAAACCAAGGGTATGAACTAAAATCAGTTGTAAACCCTTCCGGAACAATATAAAGAGTGTCGGAGACAGTGACTAAAAAATTATGGTTTAACTTCCTTTTGCCGTTTGGCAAACGGGTGGTCGATAGGTGTAACTTCATTACTGTCCGATAACCCCATTGCTAGGGTTATTGTTAAGTGGCGCATTGCTGTCGTCAATCGCGTTAGCCTGATCAACGTTTGAATCATTAACAACCGACCCTGTGCCGCTTGGTTCAATTTGTTGTGAAGTGTCAGTACCAGCCAGAACACTAGCGTCATCGGTGGCAATTCCTGAGTTAGACTCGCCGCCTATGTTAATAATTGTTTGCTCTGCGCCTGCCACGCTAGATGTGCCGGAACCGCTACCACCTGCGCCAGTGCCTCCGCTTCCGCCATCATTACTATCTGCTGTGGCAGAATCGCCATTTACAGATATGTCTCCGACAGTGGTATCACCTGAGTTCTCAAAAGCCACTTTATTTTCATCGCGTCTATGCCTTGATGTAGACTTTAGAACCTGACCCGCCACAACAGAAGCAACAGAACTGCTGCCGTATTTAAAGCCAGATTGTACGCGCTGAGTTAAACCTTCCTGAACAGCTTTAATTTGTTTACTGGTCTCTTGGTTAACAGATTGAACGTCATTTGTGGGTCGGCCTAATGCAGTAGCAACTAATTGGTTTGTAAGCGATGTTCGAAGGCAGTCAGAAAACGACCTGAATTGCTCCGCCTGATCTGCTACACCTTGCGCTTCTTTGTCCAATATTTGAGCGCAAAGGTTTTCGGTTGATTCTTGATCGCTAACTATTTTTTCAATCTTTTTCGTCGATTGCTCTGCTAGTACAGCAGTGCGTGATTTGCGTTCAGTTGTGTAAACAACGCGATTAACTAGCCCAAATAAATACGAAGCCCTGACAACATTTCCATCATTGTCTGTTAGGGGCGTTTTCTTCATGTAGCCTGTAGTACAAGCGCTTAGAGATAAAAGTATAAGAAAAGTTATTGATGACTTCATAGTTTTCCGCCTTGTCTGTTTGATATTAATAAGTTGAAGTTAGTATACCCAACTTCCTTCATAAAGTGATTGAATGCATATCTACTCCTTATGCCGCACCACTCTCCATTAATTGCGCTGTGTGACTCGTTTATTAAAATACAGCCGTTGCTGTTTCTAACAAAATTGCCAACATGAAAAAGTATATGTGTTCTATCTGGTACTCCAGTAATCTCAACAGCATTGTAACCGCCACGATTGTAAACTCTTGGTTCGCAATGATACCTTCCTATTGGTATGCATGAAACTCTACGTCTGTTAAAAATCCAAGGACGCTCAACAGTTGCAAGAACTTCTCCAGATGGAAGTATTAAGTTTCCAAAAGTGCCAAAATCAGAATAACAAAACCTTTCAATTGTTACTGAATTAGGACTCAAGCTGCTTCCTCTTTATTTTTCTATCAAGCTCAAAAAGCTCTTTCTCTCGTTTATTTTTCGCATGATTGTATGCTATCTGGATAATTATGCCGACAGCAACGCCAAACATTCCAAATATTATTGAAACTTCACTCATATTTAGCCCCCCGACTACTGCAACACCACCACTACCCGCTGTAAAATAAACAGCCTTTTCGCCAACACTTTCGGCGGCGGCTTTTGTTGCCGCTTGAGCAATTTTTATCATATCTCTAAACCTTCTCACCTGCTGCCCTCCAAGTTATACCTGGCAGCTTTTTTTTGATTGAAAAATTTTGAGCATCATTGACATGCTTAACAAGCTCGCCATCAAAAACTCTTTCTGGAGAAAGCGCTACCGCCAACACTTTATCCGATTTAAACATACGGCAAATAAGATGCGCAGAACTCCCGCTCACGCCTTTCCCGCAAATTATTAATTGCTTACCTCTAATAACGCAAGACATTCTCCGCAAGGACTGAAATACCTTATCAGTCCCACTGCAAACTCTTTCTTGCGCTCTACCCATTCCGCCATACATTAGTGGTGCTTTGTTTTCGCTGGACTGGTGGCAGCAAATAAAAACCGTATCAGAATATTCGTAACAAACAACACTCAAGTCATCAAAAGAAAGTTTTTCTATTTTTGCTGATGTGTTTTTTATAAATCCTTGATCAAAACCAAGGCTTATATGTTGCAATACGTCTTTTTTATTTATATTCATATGAAATTAACCATCAATCCATGTTTCAACGCCAGAGGTTACAACTCGCTTGTAAAGCTTCCCATCTGTGCCTCTGGTCACTTCTGCTCGTATTTCTTCTGGTGTTATGCCGTATGTTAACTGTTCGTCGTCATCGGAGTGTATACCAACAACCGCCGCCCCACTTGTTCCTCTAAATGTGTGATCCGTTGCGCCGTTTTCATTTTGCTCTGAATTAAAAACACAAGTCATGGGAACGTCAGACTCTATATAGCCCCCTGTAAAGTCTGAGGTCATTTGGTATGCATTTGGATCCGTTGCGCCCTGTAAGCTAAATGATGCTGGATGCAGTTGAGCATCCGCATTGGCTGCTGCGGTCAGCTCTGTGTCATCTGTACGCCTTCTTAATAAAAGCTCTGTTGCTGGTGATCCTGATTCATCATTAAATGAAATCTGCTCAGCCTGACCAGTAGCTGCATTCCATTGAAATATCTTTGCTACACCATCTAAGGTTGAAGCGCAAGCAATCCCATTATTTCCTCCGTCACCTGAATCACGGATATGTAAAGGCAGTGCAATACGTTGCGTGAATGTTGATACTGGTGCCATAGGTGAGGCTTCAAGTCCTGCTGAATCCGCCCCAGAGTAGGCAACAATAAGGCCAGCCGCTTTAACTCTTGTAGCTCCGCGTGGCTCATAATCCGGATCGCTCGCGCCTGTTCCTACAGGTGGTGCGGCATCGAAATCAACCTGACCCCCTGGATTTACAGTCGCTATTGTTCCTTCTGCGCCATCATTAACCCAAAAATCAACTACGGTTCCTGAAAACGGGGCGGAAACAAATCCCGATCTAGGCCATGTTATGCCATCATTGGTTAGAGGCAAAACAAGCCTAGAGTCATAAAACCTTGGGGTAGTATTATCCATATTAGCATTTATTGCTGCCATTACGGGGTTTGTGCAATCAATCACATACTCAATATTTCCCTCAGTGTATAACCTTTGGTAAGACCAAGCGGGAATTAATATGTTTTCTTGACCCTGTATGGTTGCACCTGAACCGTTGGTCAATTTGCATGTTGAATCAACGGCAGAACCTACAACATGTATCCAGCCCTCGTTATCTGATCCGTTAGTGCCGCCCCTGTATGTTTGACTATTCCTGAACCCAAAGACAAACGTGTTTTTAAAACCAAGAGCTACAGACAATAACGGCATTGGCGATTCATCATTACCATTTCTTTGTTGACTAAAACCGTACCCGCCTTCACTAAATGTTAGTATTGCTCCGCTAGAAACATTTTCAACAACATAAATCTCGCCAAGCGATAAAAAAATTGGCCCTTCTTGCACAACGTTATTGTTGAAGTCATCCCCGTTTGCGTAAACAAACATGGTGTTTCCATCCCCTAGAGAGGTGACTTGTGCCTTATGGTTTGTTGATGCAACTTCTGACCCCTGATAGGATGCGTAGGCAACAGCTAAAACAGTCTGACCTATTTGACCATCAGAGGCTAATATTTCTTGCTGCAAGCCTAGAGTGTTTCCTGCTGCTATCGAATTAACTTGACCAACATCAACGGCATCCGGCGATCCTGCGTCCTCCCACGTTGGAGGGGAAAACTCACCATTCGACGTTAAAACTTGACCGTCTGCCCCTGCATCTCCGTTAATCCTTAAGTCTTTTGATGAGGCAAAAATCAACTTTATCCCATTGTCCGAACCTGACCCACCAACTCGAACCGAGCTAAATTGGCCTGTAAGGATGGATTCGTTACCCGATGTTACTTGAAGTCCCGCATTGAAGCTTGGGGTAAATATGTTAAATCCTCTGCCGGAAGGAATATTTACGGTTGTGTTTCCCGTGTCAATAAGCGTTCCGCCACCATCGAATATCCCGTTACCATCAAAAGGTACAGTCACGCTGCCACCATCGGTCAGCAATATATCTGACCCACTTAATGATAAGGTTTGAATCTCGTTAGTTACTGACCCGTCAACTTCTGACGCTAAAAAACCAAGAGCTGCAACATCTGACTGAGTTCTAAGTACAGATTGCCATTCAGGGTTTTGTCCTGATCCGTTAGATGATAAAACCTGACCCACCAAGCCAGACTCGCCATTCACCTCAAGATGCTTGGAGTTAGCAATAACCAAGCCTATACCTCTATCTGGGTCTGACCCGCCAACTCTCACAGAGCTGAACAATCCCGTTAAAATTGACTCATTGCTACTTGTTATTTGCAGTCCAGCCTGAAGTGATGGAGTAAATATATTAAGGCTTCTCCCAGAAGGAATATTTACGGTTGTATTGCTGCCAGACTGGAGTGTTCCGCCACCACTATATATTCCGTTCCCATCAGCAACGCCGGATATTTCATCTACTGCACACTTCCTTAATTCCCCAGACTCGTTTTCACAAAGCAAAAAGTCTCCGACAGATGGCAAGGATTCAAGAACAAGTTCGCTAATTTTCGTATCTAAGGGGTCGCCATTAGATGGGTTATTTCTCATCTTGATGGTATTTTCCGTCATATCAGTAAGCTTTGCGTTACTGATTGTAGGTATCTGATCCTCGTCAAAAACCTGAGCACATGCCGTGCTGGTAAAAACTAGTGAAATTAAGAATAAAATACTAAGCTTCTGTTTGATAATCATATATTAATTCCTGTCCTGGTGAACTGTTGTCAATTTTAGCTGCGCCAAAAGTAAAATTTGTTGTAAAGCCTGTCGCTGTTTCCGTGAAAAGATCGGGCTTTATTCTCTGCCCTCTATAGTATAGCCTTCCCGTGCCAGCCACGTATGCACCCTGAGAAACGTTAAATGATGTTGTTGATCCATCTGCATCAAAATTCTCGGATCTATGTATAAATGCATCCTCACCAGAATTGCCCTGCAAGCCTTGTATGCCCTGGATGCCTTGTATCCCTTGATCGCCTCTCGGTATAGTTATGTCTAATACTGCTGCTTGACTGGTTCCAGAGTTGCTTACAATTGCATTGGATCCTGCATCTCCAGTTGTAACCGATCCTATAGATAGGGTTGCCGCTTGACCGTCATCACCTGCAATACCCTGAACCCCTTGGATTCCTTGATCTCCCTGAGGTATTGTTATGTTTAGTATTGCACTCTCAGGTGTTCCAACGTTCTGTATTATTACGCTTGACCCTTCTGCGCCAGTCGTTACCGTACCAATAGATATGGTTCCAGAAAGCCCGGAGTCTCCTCTTGGTATAACAAAGTTTAAAATTGCATCAATTAGCGTTCCCGAGTTTGTTACAGATGCATTAGTGCCTTCTGCACCAGTTGTCACTGCGCCAACAGATACAGATGCAGATTGACCGTCATTACCTTGTATGCCTTGTATGCCTTGAAACCCCTGCTCGCCTTGAAGTGAGTTTATGAAATCAGATGCGGAACCAGAGTTGCCCAAGTTCAACCAAACCTGATAGGCGCTATCTCCATTAAAGTTACCTATCAAGTTCCACGTTGATGAGTTTACTTTTTCATAATAATCATTTGTCGTCGTATCAAGAGCAAAATCCCCAACATCACCATCCGTTATTGCCGGAACTCCCGTTGTAAAAATCCAGTCTCCAGGCTGCGCCCCTCCTGTGGCATTAACGTGCGCCATTGAGTCAATTATATCTTGAAGTAGCGCACGCAACTCAAACTCAAATATGAGCGCGTTGGGATATAGCGTTTGGTAACGCTCCTCATCACGATTCATTACATCAGTAATTCTCGTGATGAGGGTTGCTTTATCTAGAACAGCCATAATTAGGTTGCTGGTTACTCCTCTTGCGTTATGATTCTTGACTGATAGTTTCCGTAAGTGTTTTCTGGCGGGTCAGCTCTAGTGGTTTCTCCGGTGATCGTACTTTTGAATAGTATTGTTGAGTTATCATCCGCCATCAGTGCGGTTGTTGCGCCTGAGACTGAACCCCCAGATGTGTTAACCCTAGACTGCTCTATTGCCTCTATGCCTATTGACGTGTGACCGAAATTGTCACCAGATATAGTCCAAGCATTAGTTATGGACAGGTCTGAGCTAGATAGCTTGACAATAGGTCTAGCAGACCCGCTGTTAGCAAAAGGTGCTATCATCGCAATATTTGTGTTATTAAACCTTACATCCCTGCTGTCAAAAATGGATACAGGGGTTGTTTCCCATGATATCTGTGAGCTTAATATATCAACATTTCTTGAGTTATTAATAGTTAAGGCCACGGACGAACTATTTAATATTCCTCCAGAGATTTCAACAGCCAAAAATGAACACCTGCGGCAATTACTTATTCTGACTAATCCAGCAGTATCACCGACTGAATAAGAGTCAAAAAGGTTCAAGGTACTTAAGTCTAAACTTCCGCCGTTAACCTCCAAGCCATACTGAAATCTACCACTCATTAGATTTACATTAGGTCTAGTTGCAGCACTAGGTGTAACTAACTGTGGAAACTGTATTACAACTTGCATCCTAAGTCCGTCTATAACTATTGGCGCAGGCTCATTTATTGTGGAGCTTGGTGGAATAGTGATTGTTAATTTAGCGCCGTATTGTAGGACAGTATCAGCATAAGCCAAAGCCTCTGTTATATTTGGATAACTTGCGCCCACAACTGATGGGTTCCCGTCCACAGTGAGATCCAAGCTAAGCAAAGTTGAACTTAATGATCCGGTAAGAAGCTGTATTAGCTCTAGATTGTCGGCAACATAATTTATATTTTCTTCGTTTGATTCAACAGCGTTTATGCTTGCCTGATTGTTGGCAACAGCTATTAGACTTGCGATGTTTCCCGCAACAGCGTTTATGTTTGACTCATTATCTGCAACAGATTCAATGTCAACACTCCTAGCACCTGCGATTGGAGCGCCAAGCTCATCAAAAGCTAGAACTCTATTCGATCTATCATTGACTGATGGCAGCTCAAAGCCTCCCGCTTCTCCCACAGGCACGGTTATAGCTCGGTCTGTTTGCTCTGATATTTGCTGAATCATCATAACTTGACGATCTAATTGCTGCTCATGGGTCTCTGCTGGGAAGCTGTCAAAAGGCACATAATCTGCCTCTTGAGTTAGCTCCATAGATCTAATTATCGCAACCACTCCACCATTTATTGGGGCGATAGTAAAATCAATACTGCCTCCGGAATCGTTGGATAATCCGGCAACACTATACTCAGAAGGAGAAACTAGGTTGTTATCAACATAAACGGCAATATCATCTGCTGCAAAAACCTTAAATGTGAAAGCAAAGCTTGTAATTATGCCGTTAGCTATCAATACCGTTTTACTTGTGGATGTTGTTATAGTCATGATTTACCTTTTATCTAAATGGGTTTCTCTCAAGGCCGCCGTGTTCGCCGCCTTTAAATGGCTTAGCCAGTTGGCCTCCGCCGCTATTAATGGTTTTTATTCCGGCCTCTTGAAGTTGCTTATTAAATCTATTAATGAACTTCTGCTTAGCTTTTCTTCTACCTTCTGATGCTGCTTTCTGTAGCCAAAATCTGCGCCCTATTCTAGGGGTATCGCTGCTCTCTTTGGCTGACGAGTAAGCAGAGTTCGATATAGTAGCGCCCAACTCCCTGTATCTCTCCTTACCTATCATCTTTTGCCATTGGTAAAAAAGCTTTCCGGACGGGTCTATAGCGACCAAATCAAGATCAACAGTTCTATCGTAATTATTGACAAGGACGCTTATCTTGCTGCTTGGTGTCATATACCCAAACCCTTGTTCGTAAAGCTCGTTCGCTATCACATCGTCATGCTCAACCTCAGATTTTCTTATAGGGCTAAGATTGTGTGAATGCCAGTCCAAGCTATCCATAATCACATCATTTCCAAACATATCAACCTGCGGAAATAAATCCTTTCTATGGAGCGGGGATCTAGCCTTAATCTGATTAATGATGTTATTCATCAATCCGTCTGTTTTTGTGCTTCTTGCTACTGGATGGCTTGTAACTTCTGCATCCGGCTTGCTCTCAAGGAATTTGTTTAACTCATCCTCAGAGCTAAACTTATGCTCAATGCTGCGGCCTTTCTTGGTTTTTGTTGTAGCAACAAATCCATTGTCTGTAGACTTCGCCAACCATGACAAATGACTGGGTATGAGTGTTGATGCGACTTTTTGACCAATCTGACGCTGAACTTTATCAACAGCGCTTCCGTTTCCTTGGCTGGAAAATATATTAAACAAATCACCTATAGACTGAAAGTATGCCTTGTCTGAGTAATACTCACCCAAGCCAACCGCTACACTCATGAATGCATTTTCTCTATCGGATTCGTTGTGGAAGCTGTTAGCAATTGATATGCCTTGCGCCATCATGCCAATCTGCATTCCAATAGGATCCAGTCTATTGTATGCGTGATACTTCCCGTCAATGTAAATTGACCAAGGCTGTATTCCGTTGGCTTTCCATAGGTCGCGCATCTTCTTTGTTGGCGGGTAGTTTCCTGTCATTTTTGGTCGTGGCACCTCTATCGTTTTCCCGTTATCTGTTTCCACGGTCTCGGTATTAAGCATCAGAGATGTTGCTGCCGCCTGTATAGTGCTGCCGAGCATTACTTTTGAGGCCGCTATATCTCTCTCTGCTCCACCTTTATTCCATTGATCCCGCCACTGCTTTGTGGCAGGAGCCATTAAGGTGCGTTCTGTTGCGTACTTTATGATATTGGTTGGAGTTCTAACATAAGGTAGGTGCATCTTGATTAGCGGAGATGAGTTGCTAATTCTCTGCACCGATTGGCTCAAATTGTCAGAAAGGCTATTAGTAAATGTGTTTATCTCCGCGTAATCAATTGACTCGTCATTTACAACGCCAGAATATACCTCATCTTCACCAGACAATATTTTATGCATACGTTCGGTGTGTTCTTTCGTGCCTGACTCTACACCCTCTTGAGACAAAGACCGTCTAGCGTGCGCGTAAGACTGCATGTTGTAATTCATGGTCTTAAACACCTCATCAGCACTTCCAAGAAGTCTAAACGGAGTTCTAACCAGATGCGGTGCAACAGCATCAATCATCTTACCCCATGGGGAGTTCATATTTTCGCCCAGCAAATTTTCAGCCGAGATTGCAGGCTTAAAGTGACCGTCAAACTTAACAGCGCCTTTATTCATTAGAAAGTCTGGATTTTTTTCATGATCGCGCCAAGCTTTTGCGAATATTCTCGGAGCGCTAACCATTCCTTCTAACAGTCCAACCATCATTGCGTTTGCTTCATCTAACTTTACTCGGTCTATTACCTCATCGCCACCATTCAGCAACTTCCTCGCCCTACCTATACCACTAGCTGCATATCTCTCGCCAACACCTGTCATGGTTGCTCCCATATTACCAACAACATTAGCGTAGTGTGTGGCAGGTTGCCACAAATGTGATGCGCTAATCCATTCGTTTATAGCCTGAGTCCAGCGCTTGCTTTTATTTTGTATTGCAAAATCATTTATTCGACCATAATCATCACCCAAACTAAGTATAGCGTCTGCCATCTTTTGAGTGGTTCTTGATCCTCCCAATGTCTCCATATTTAATCGCATTTGATCAAACATCCTATCATCGCTGCCAACAGTTATTTTCATCGCGTTGAGCGCCTTGCCCACCTCATTGACAGATCCGGTAAATGCCTGAAACAGGGCTGACTGTTTTGCAACCATAGCCCTAAATCTATACTCTTTTCTAATATCCCCTTGAGATGATTTTATTTCTTTAGCTGCCTCTGATAGTTCTTTGGCTCCCAGATACATCAATTGCTTGCCTCTAACCAGCTCATCTGCTGTGCGAATGCTACTACCTTTTTTTAGCCAGTCGTTTACCGTTTGACTTGATTCAAATGCTTTCTCTACAGTCTCCGCATGGGACTGCGTGTTGTCGCTCAAAGCCCCTATTGACTCACTAAAAAAAGAAGGGTTATCGAGTATTTCTTTTATATCTTCTGGCGCATCAATTGAGTCTAGTGAAAAATTCCTGTGTTCATGCCTAGCAGGGTCAACGACTCGACCCAATTGAGTGTTATCCAAGGCCTGCTTAGCAAGCGCCTCTGGCGCTAACTGGGTTGATATTGTGTTGACTTCGTTAGGCGTTAAATCGTCTGGTCGCTTTAGGTCATTGGGCTTTTTACTTAAAATGCCTTGTTCAATAGTTTCTGCTGCGCCTGTTATAGCGTCAACGCCTTTTTTTATAAAACTTCTAGGGAGCTTCATTTGCCTCACCTCCAACAACTCTATATGTCATTGATACGCCGTTAACATCTAAGCTGCTGTTCTCGTCTGCTGCTTCTTCTGCCAGTAAGTCCTTGCTTGATATTGCTGCTGCCGTTGCACCGAACTTGGCGAACTTAGACCTTATTTTTGAGTCGTCAAGCATTATTATGTGGCTAGCTCCTGGCTCAACATCAATTCCATTAAATATATCAGCGTCATGCTTTATACTATCAAACCCTGCGTGCTTTAAAGCCTTGCTATAAGCATCACTGTTTATGATATCGCCTGTTTCCTTATCCTCAATATACATCTCTGTTGATCTGAAAATCTCGTCAAGCTTCTTACCTGATATCCCGCCCCCATAGAGGTGGTCGTTAAGTTTGCTAATCAAGGGTTCAGCTTCATCTCCGTGATTGTCATACATATACTGCATAAAATCAGCAAGCGCCCCTGTTGGCTCCGCGTTCAACCTGTCTTCATCAAAAAGCTCTTTAGCCAACTCCTCATCTCCGCCAGCATCATCAAGAAAATGTGTAAAGTCCTCATAATCAGACTCTTGCATAGAATCAAGGAATGTGTCTCCATCCGCGCTAATATCAAAAGTGTTTTCTCTTTTTAGGTAGGTTGGGTAAACAATGCCATCGGTTTCGCCTTTTATCTTATTTTCGGACAGCTTTTTAGATATGTATTCTGCTGCATCAGCGTCGTTCATATCTGAAACATGGGCAGAAACAAACATCAAGTCTCCACTTCCATCATAAAGTCTTCTCAAATAATCCTCTCGGCCTATATCGTCGAAGTGTTCTAGAATAATTGGTTCAAGACTCTCAGCTTCGTACTGTATTCTGTTAGCAAGGTCTGCGCCATCCTTGCCATAGTTGTTGCTGGCATCATCTGCGCTGGTAGAGAAGTAAGCGCCCCGCCCAAAATGATTCTGTTGATTGGCCTTAGAGCTATCAAACTCTCCTATATCGTGAGTAGAGCCATGATAATAAACATTATCAATATCAAACCCCTGCTCTGCCGCCCTAGCAAGCCTAGCCTCTTGGCTCATATCAAGCCTTTCTGGGTAGCCGACCATATCTATGTCTCTAGATAATAGAGCCTGTTGCACGGCCTCTTGTTGCATTGCCTGCGCTGTTGGTATTGGCGTTCTACCAATTTCAGCGCCATCTATTGAATCAGTTAGCGCATTCGCCGCATCTTCGTCTAAGTCTAGTTTGTCTGCTATTTCATCTGCGGTTGTCACCTCATCAAAAAAAACAGGGTTTTGTGCCTCAATTGTTTTCTCTGTTACATCGTCACCATAATGCTGAGCAACAAGTTTGCTGTCTGTCATGGTTGCGCCATCACCGTTTGCGCGATAGCCCTTAAACTTCTGGGCTATACCTTTTGCAATAGCAGGTGTTGCGCCAAATGTAGAGCCTAAAGTCAAGCCAACACCTCCGTAAATCATGGGTATAGATGCGTTGTAGTCTCGCTGCTCAACCTGAGAGCGTAACCCTTCATCAACATGACCAGCGCTTGCGCCAAAAGCAAAACCCTCAGCGCCGCCCACCACAATAGGATTATTTAATTTCTTTGCCAGTATTGAGCGCAGATAGCCTTTAGTCTTGTTTTTAACTAAACCTTGTGAAGCAGATTTCGCAAGCAAAGAAAAACCAGCCCAAGTAAACGGATCTGTTGCGGCATTAGCAACACCTCTGACGACTTGCCTAGTGCTTAATTCTGTTTGATCGTAAGCATCAAGTACGCCGAGCATGGCCTTTATTTGACCTATTGGCTGCTTTCTCATTTCTTGCCAGTCGACAGCCATAGCGCCAAGATTATTGTTAAATCTAGATGATGCGTTCACAGCCCATTGCGCAACCTCCTCGTCTGTGGTTATTGTAACGTCTTTTAGGTGGTCGCCGTAATATATCCCTGATGATTGCATTTCCTGCATTCGCCTCTGAACTTTTGAGAGCCTTGCAGACTCTGAGGAATTGTACCAAGTCCATGCATTAGCAATAAAATCAGGATCTTTTTTTAACTCATCCTCTGTCAATGGTGGAACCTCTGGCAAAACAACATCAGCGGATGTTTGCGGTTCTGGAATTGAGTTTGCTGGTGCTTCACGCTTGGTTGTGTAGTAATCGTTATAGCTATTCATAATTAACTACTCCATCCTTTTCTGTAACTGTAATTCTCAGCCTGTCTCTTACAGCGGGGTTTAGTCGATCAAGAGTGGATCTTGTTTTTAACAATCCTTTAAACTGCGATAGCTCATCAATTGTTTGCATCTCCATACTTCGCCACTCACTAATGCTTACATGTCTGCCATTACTGGCTCGGTACGTTCCCCCAACATCCTCTTGATTTTCGATAAATACATCATTCACGTGCTTTAAGGCTTTAGCTCTATCGAAAGATAGTATACCTTCATCGACATAATCAGGAATGCTTATGCTAGAAAGTTTTTCATTAACAAAGAACCCAATCAGATCAACAGGCTCCGGCATAGACCCGTCAGGGTTCGGCTTATCTTCCTGATCAAGCTGCAAGGCAAACTGCCCTGCCCACCTGTTTTCCTCCTGTATGGCTAGACCCGTTTCATTGCCTAGACGATCTGTTTGGGGGAGCCTACTAGATACAACTGATTTAACAATTGTCATAGCCTCCCTCATTCTTTCGCCTTGCTGATTGTTTCTTGCCGTAGTCAAGGATGTTCTGCCTGATATAGCAGCTCCAGATAGTGACTCCGCATTTTCATTTAAGTAGGTTATAGCTTGATCATAATCGTCAACCGAGCCAGTCTCCCTATAGCGCTGTATGTAAGAGTTCATTATCTGCTGAGAGTACACATCCGGATCGCCGCCTTTTGCGGTTGTTTGTAGAGACTTTATTATGCCTTTGGCATTTTCAGCGCCCACGCTGTCAACAAGTTTGTTTACTGCCGCTGGACTGCTGATTATCTCGCTTGCCTTCTTGGATAAGCTTTGACCAGAAACAGAAGAACGAGCAATACCAACGAGTATATTAAATGAATTAAGCTCTCGCTGCTGATTGACTAACTTATCTCTGTCGTCATCAACTCTCTTAACATGAGAAACCACCTGATTATATTGCGCAGACGTTAGATCGCCACGAATAAGCCTATCTGTGGCGCTATCTATAGTGGCTGATGTTTGATTGTAAAACTCCTCATCACTAATGTTTGTGCTGGATGCGTTTTTTGCTACCGATTGGATATTGGTTGTTAACTGCCTAAAATTTAAATCAGTATTATATTTATCAATATAGTCAGCCCTATCCTCAAACCTAATTAGACCTGTTTCGGCAGCACCATCAACAAGCTCCACTATCCCAGACTTGGTGACAGAATTATCAAGAGCGTCTATAAAGTCTGACTTGGCAATTTGAGTTCTAGCATCTAGATGTTGCTTGCCTATATCTTTTGTATGGGTTGCGTCAATGCTTGCTCTCTGGTTCTCAAAGAAATCCCTGGCACGCCTATTTGTAAGTCCGTTATTATAAATCTGTTCTGAAAGCTCACTCGTTCTAGCATCATAGTCGCTCTGAAAATTATCAGAAGGTATCACCCTGTTCCCTTCGTCGTCAGTATAGGCAACGTTACTGTTTATCTGCTCAGCCCTAAGTTGCGCTGTGCCTTTTTGATATTGATTTACAGCCCTTTGCGCTTGAGACCTAAATTCTGCCTCCTCAACTCTCCGGCCTATAACGTCAACTGTTTGAGCAATGCCATTGGCAAGCTCCAATGTTGTTTGAGCATCATCAAGCCCATCCCTTAGTATTCTCTCCGGATTATCGCTCGCTATAAATCTTTGCTGCCTAACGCTTCTTTGAATTGGGTTTGATTGAATTTGCGCAGTAGTTCTTGCGCTTGATAAAGAAACCCCAGTTGTATTTTGATGTCTGGTTATTCTCATTACGCAATACCTGATGGATCAAAGCTTGATTGACCAGTAGAATTTCCAATACCGCCAGAGTTAGAACCTCCGAATGATATTCTACTTATCGCAGATGCAGCGCTATTAATCCCAGTAACAGCAGCGCCAGTAAGGATTCTATCTGATTGATTGTTAGCTCTAGTTCTGGCACTTTCGCCACCCCTTGTTATAGAGTTGGCCTCGTTCAATGCTTCATTAAGATATATTTGAGAGTTTGCCTCCTGGTTAAATATAACCGAGCTAGCATTCAATGACGCTGTTAGTCTTATTATGCTGGCTCTCTCTCGCTCCTGTTCACCGTAATTAAATACGGTCATGGTTCCCCTATCTCTTATGTAGTTTCTTTCTGTTTCCGCCTCATCAAGCTCATTATGCAAGAACGTCAACGGCGTACCTTTGTTCACCTGAAAGCCAGAACTAGAGAATTGAGATCGAACCTGTCCGGCTAATATTTTTTCACCTCGCTTATGTCGCCTCAATTCCTCGCTAAACTCAAGAACCATAAGTTCTATATTTCTTGCCGCATTTCTTTCTACTGCTGCTGCATTGGCAGAACCAATTGCAAGAATGACACCAGCGTTATATGCTGCCACATCCGCCTGTATGGCGGTATTATCATTAGCTAGTTGCAACAAATCAGCCGCATTAGCTCTCGCAGCCTCTTGCGCCTCCCTTCCAGCCCGTCTGGCATCGCTGGCTGCGCCAGCGGCACCCGCTACCGAAACAACCGTACCAACTGCTGTTGCTGCTGCTACTACAGACATTAGCTTAAGTCCTCCAATATTGAGCCGCAATCAAATAGATCATTAAAAGCCGCGTCTTTGCTTTGCGCCTCTGTTTTGTGTGCGGTTATCCAGTGTACATCACTATAAGTGACACCAATGCGCTTAATGCCTCCATCGGCAGGAAATATATGGCAACCTTTCATTGGGGTTATCTCGGAATCATCGGTTGTTGCTACTGCAATAACTCCGCTTGCAAGTATATTTATGCAAGCACCTTTATGCATAGCACCTGTGAGGATTGTGTCTTTAGGTATAAATAAATGTCTAACGTAGAGACCGTCAATAAAATGCTCCTCAACCTTCAATCCTTTTTGCTGGGGAAGTTTCATTAGACTATTTTCAATAGATATTATTGTTTGCTTCAAATTTGATACACTAGTTTCCATTACTCTGTCCCCACCGTTAGCGTTCCGTGTATGGCTAATATGTTTTGTCTAAACGGCAAGTCCTGCTCAACTCTAACGGTTGACTCTATTCCTTGCCCAAGGTTTGATACTTTTAAGTCTCCCGTAAATAAAGACTCCCTATTGCCCATTGGGGTATCACTACTTCTGTCAGGTGGTCTCTTGCCATTAATTAGTGGTGGCAGGGAGTTGTAAAACTTAACAAATATCTCATTGTAGTTCTTACTCCTGCCTAGACTTGTTCCATCGGAGGCACCCGCGTCGATAGGCATTGTCTCCAGTATTTGCGTATAAGGTATGCCAACCTGAGCAAATCTTGCAGGTATATCCAAGGTTATCTCACCTCCGGTCACAACCTGATCAGGAACAAGATAACCGTCAGCGACTATTGATACCTCCTCGCCCTCAAGATGGTCGAGGCCATCAACTACAGTGAACGGTGTGACATCCTCTTTTACTACTGATGCGTCAAGACAATAATTTGAGTCATCACTATATGCAATATAGCGCGTACCATTTCTATTTATAACTGCCCACAAGTCATCCCTTGTCGGTGTCGGTATAACTGTCAAGCTTTCCACAATCCCATCAATTGGATGCTCAGCCCAGCCTATACCCTCATAACCTGTACCACCCAAGGATGGGTCATAAGTCATTGATAACAGCTTTCCGCTATCTGTTACGCACCAAACAACCGACTCTGGTATTTGTTGATAAACAATCTGAGATATTCCCTCAGAAACAAGATGTTCAGAAAGCAACGAAAGATCTACGGAATCATAAAGCTCGACATTTGCCCTAAGGTTTAGATCAAAATTTCTTAACCTGTTGCCTGACGACTCTACAAACATTGTCTGTGAGCCAACAAAAACAGGTCTAATATACCTAGATCCATAATCTGATTGTCTAGAAATCTGAGGCGGATTGTCCGGCGCAAGAAATCCGTTAACCAGCATAGTATGTTCATTTGCTGTTGTTCCAACATAAAGAGTTCTAGATGAAGAAAGCCATTGTATGGTCTCTTTGGTGTATGCCGCTATTGGCAATATAAGCGGGTCATCTGCCACGGACACACCGCCAATAGGGGTAAATTCTTCAAAATCACCAGCGCGACTAGACCACAAAGTTTGCGGCTCTGACGCTCTGCCACCAAAAAACAATCTCTGTTGAAAGAATGCAACAGTACGAGGGAATCCACTAACATCGCCATCTGAGTTTGCATCCCATACCGCACCATTGAACGAAGGCACCGTAAGATCCCAGACAGTATCGCTTGATCTAGCAAGCCTCCTTGGTTTTTTTGCATCAGTAACCAGATACATTATGTCGTTTGCTTGAACATACTGAATATCAAAAAGCTCTGCGCTGACAAAATCTGTAGGTATTTCAACAGGTGAGCCACTATCCATTACTTGCCCACCATTATTCCAGAAGCGCATGTAGTTGTTTCCAAGCTCTTTTGCGTAGGATGTTTCACGCGAAACAATAAATGGTACAAGTCTTGTTGTGCTTTCTTCTTTCGGAACCCCTGCGAATCTAAATGCGGGTCTTGTGTATGCCCCTCCCCTTCTGTCTGGGAGCATGTTTTTTAACTCCTTGCAGCCAGATCTGTATTGATCCGTGTTCACACGACCAAACATTAACGGCGATAACTCACCAGAGCTAAATGCTGTTAATAAGGGTCTTACTCTAGGCATTAATTTATCCGGTAACTTCTGTGCGCTTTTCTTAGTGAGTTTCTAATTGTATTTGCATTACCCCTCTCATGAGCGTTGGACTGTCTAGCCTCATTCAAGCATTGCTGATACTCGGAGTAATAATCATTCTTCATTGATCTACTTCCCTTTAGAGGGATAGCCATTCTGCTTGCCATAAGAAGAACAAGAGCATCGGTAGCAAGCTGATCAAAAACACTTACACCCACATCCCTGTTGTAATCAATTGTAGGCTGAAAGTCTGCGTGCAGAAATCTCTCATAAACAGCCCAAGGTGAATCAATATCTAGATTTGTGCCTATCACATGTACACAATCTGCTGGTAATTGATAAGCTGCACCAAAGTCATAAGCTGGCGATTCTGTTGCCGACTCTGCAAGCTGCATAGACTTCATGGAGAACCGCCAAGGAGAGGCACGCAAAACGGCAAGCCTACAGATATCGAATAACGCATTAAATGTTACTGACTCATCGCCAGTCTCATCATTCACGTTAGTAACTGGGGGAACCCCCAAAAGAACAAATGCAGCGTTAGCTATTTCTGTTTTGCTTGCCATTGTTGTTAATGGGGTTAGTTTCCTAACCCCATTTATTTTTAAGCTACTGAAAGAACTTCAACAACCTTTTCTTCTTCAAGGCGGGTCGCATTAGAAGTCCAAGCACCGTAAACCTGATGAGCGTATGATTTATCATCACGCTCTGTGATACGGGTAACAAGATCTCGACCAACAGCTAAGCCAATACCTGATTTTGCATAAGCGAGACACTGACGGTTGCCAGTATCAATAGGCAGCCGCTCTGATCGGCGGAACATAAAACCAGCGTATTTACCGCCAAGCTCACCATTGATTGATCGCTGGATCATTGCAAAGTCTGATGAACTTAATTGCTCATCTTGCAATAGCGCTGTTTCTTCTTTGGCGCTTAATACGAAGCAAAGCTCATCTCGGTCTGCGTCGATAGCTTCATTAGATAACAATATCTCGCGAGCTTCCCACACTTTTGCCACCGTCATACCTGTTCCGCCAGCAGCAACTTGCTGTGTCGCAGGCAAAGCAACATTAGTGACTACGCCAGCAGCATCTTTATCAAAAGCATCTCCAAGCGCGGCAGCAATAATTAAGTCATCGCAATTCCGATGATATGCGCCAACAAGCTCAACTGCATAAGCAGACTGAGGGTCAATCAGCATCCGTAACTCATCCTCTTGGTCAATTAAATCAGCCCAATGGTAATCGTTCAAAACGACTTCACGACGAGAATGAGGAACATCCAATACAGGGGTATCGGTGTGGCGGGTTGTTTTTTGTAATGCATCAATAGCGCCAACACGCTCAAAGTTAGCTTTAGCGCCTGTTACGGCTTTATACATTACGGTGTTCATTAAGCGCGAGTCGCGCTGTGCGGATAGGTGCATTACATTGTTGTTGAACTGTTCAACAAAAGCACGATCTATAGTACTCATGGCTTATAGCCTCCAAAATTAAAGTTAAAGTTAATTTCGACTGGCTACCTAGATTTTTCTAGACCATTCTGCACATTATAGGTGTACGCCTTCTTATCCAAACTGACCATACGGCTACCAGTTAAAAATGTGCTGGCTAGGCGGATTGGGGATACCTAGCCAGCACTGACGGGGAGGGATCAGCCCCGCTAAGACAATATTACAACATTTTATTGATCAGGATAAGCCTTTTTATGAAGCAATTTCATTTTATCTTTTGCCCACTTTACGCTGTTTTGATAATCAGGGTTTTGCATAAGCTCGGATATCTGGGCTTTGGCTTCATCAACAGTCATATTAAATGATTCTGCTGTTGAGTTTAAAGGTATCTTTTTGTCACCTATAATTTTACCAGCCTCAGCCATAGCTCTAACGAACATTTCACCACCAAGAAACTCATCGCTTTTCATTGCATTATAAAGTTCTTCGCCTCCAAGCTGTTTTGCAGCAAGTGCGGCGTTTGTCATGTTTCGGTCATATCCGTCACCCCAGTCTTTGCGGAGGTTTTCATTTCCAATTTTTGCCGCCTCAACTCTTGCATCAACTGTATTTTTTTTCGCCTGAGCACCCCTCTCCTCAAGCGCTCGTGCTTGCGATGGATTAAGCCCTAAGCTGTGGTAGAGGTTTAATGTTCTTTCGTCAGCATCCACGCCGTAACCTTCAACAGAGTCAGGCCTACCCATCTTTTTATATAGCGCACCCCATCCGTCTGCATCTTCTGGATTTGATGGAACCTTCACAACTCCGTCAACCTCTGACAACTTTGTGTAAAAGTCCTCTCGCTGCTTATCGCTGGCATCATTGCCAGGTATTCGCACGGACTTACCGAGCATTGATTGCAAATTAAGATGAGACTTTATAAGTGCCTCTTGGCTTGGGTAATCTTTTAAAGAGACATGATCTTTGTAATCATCGCCAAGCCAGTGATCTTGGCTACTTGATGGTTCGGGGGATGGCGCTGGCGCAGGGGTTTGTGATCCTGTTGGTTCTTGAAATGCTGTTGTTGATTCACTCATATACTATTTCTCCATAGCTTCAATTAATCTTTTGGCGAATCTTCGCTCGCCCTCAAACAATCCGCGCTCATACTCTGATGTTTCGCGATTTATTTCCATGCATATAGAAACTAATTCGTCACGAAAGTCATTAACATCACCTCGGCTGACAAACTTATGAAGCGCAGAGCTTAACTCCGATGGCTTAACTGATATTTTCTTGTTGTTGCGCTTGAGCACTGGCTAGTTCCTGTTGCTGCTGCTGTTCTTGTTGCACGGCCTCTTTAAATTCTCTATCGCCCCTTATAACCTTAGTTGGTACGTCTAATGCGTCTGCTGACTCACGACCAATCTGCACCGCGTCGATTAGGTGCCTTAAATTAGGGTAGTACTCTATTAGAGGTAGCATTGTTTGCAGCCACCTGTTAACCGAATCTACCTCTGGCAACCTTTGCGCCTTAGATAGTGGGGAAACATACTCAATATCAACATTGTCCTTACCCTCTGGTATTGACTCAGGCATAGGCGGGAGCTTTCCGCCAGCCATTAATAAAGAAAAGGATCGCTCAATTATCGGGTTCAGAAGCTCTACGGATAGCTTGCCCATTGTTGGGGCAAGCATTCTTTGTAGAAGCTCGTAACGTTTCACAAACTCGGTAGCCGTGTCACCAGAAGTGGTAGGCATTACCAGTCTATCTTCATAAAACATTGATCTTATAGCATCCTGAATATCAGATGCCTTTAGATTAACCACATCCCACCTATAATCGCCCTCATTGAGATTTTGCAACAAACCAGGGTCTTTGCATATTGTTAAGCCTTGGCGATCAATGTCACCAATAACGTTGTCTGGAGTAGTCTTGTAGGCTCGATTAAGTGAGTCTTCCCATGCTCCAAGCTCAAGTTCTTTCGCTCTGTTAATTACCAAAACGTCTGGTAACGCCCTTAAACCAGGGCCGGTTCCCCAAACCTGACCTGTTGACTGCTGCCACCTAGGAATCATCGCGCCGATAGCTGTATCTATGCTTTCATTTACTATGCTTTTATCTTCTTTGGATACAAAACTAACAACATAATTACCAGTAAGCCTACCGTCATCCATTTCAGGTTCACAATACCAGTAGAACTCAAAAAGCTCGAATTGCTTCTTGTCATCCTCTGCGTACTCTTTTATTTTTGGCATTTTATCTACATCATCAGGCAGCATTGCCAAAGCAACAGCAGGCATAAGCTCCTGTTTAATCCAGACGTATTCCGCCTTGCCGCTTACACCCTCCCTAAAAACAACTTGCGACAAGTGTATGTTAGTGAATTTTAACCTACCAAAAGCTAGGTCTTGGCTTTCGTCATCTAGAGTTAATGCGGCAGTATTAAAGGCACCTAGATCAAGGTAAACTTGCGCTATAGAGGTCACGAAGTTTGATTCTTGTATTGCTTCAAGAGTCAATTTCTCACACTCCTCAAGCCACTCCCTTACCTCTTTGATAGAGTTTATTTCGTCATCCCTTATTCGATAACTAAACCATTTAGCGTTAGGTGGAGTTAAACCGCCGTGAATGCTAGCTGCTAGAACCTCGTTAGACCTCATAGCAGTAGTGTCATAAACATCAATCATATTGTCATGATTTCCGTCAACAACCTTTTGATCTTGGAAATACGCATGAGATGGCAACACATATTTGCCTATGCCATCCCACTCCGCCAAAAGGTTCTCCCTTTCGCTATGTAGTTTGTTGAATGACTTTATTACACCTTCTGCTTTTTCTGTCTTGTTCAAAACTTAACCCTCACCATCAACAACGTATACATAATTAGTTATTCCTGCCGATCTGGCAGCAGCAGGGTTCGCATAAATTTGACCCGTTGCTGGGTCTACAACTCTTTCGGAGGGCAAGGCTGGGGCAATACTATTAGTTACCTCCCTGTCTTCAATCGCATCAAGTGCATTTCTGTCTACTGCCTCTTGATCGAACGCTGTCTTGCCTTGCTCAGAATCAGTCGTGTTTATCGTGTCAGCGAGACCACTGGGTTCTGGGCTGATTTCATCCCTTGTCGCCTCAGCAGCATCCTCTATCCTCTCAATAGGGGTTCTCTGCTCTGTTGGTGCAACAGGGCTATTAGATCCTCCGCCACCCCCTCCAGAAGATGGTGACGCACTTTCTGGTGCCGCCTCAAGCCAATACCTAATTTGATTGTCGTTATAAGTGAAGCCCCTTTCATCAAGCAAAGACCTAACCTCTCTTTCAGCTTGCGATGTTCCTCTTATTCCGTCCAGAACGGCAAGCTGTGAACTGAAATCATCAAACCCGTCAATGCTTCCGAAAGCGTGCGCCCAGTCATTTACTGATATGTTTATTCCGTGGAGAGTGTTTTGCTCTAACCCGTTCTTTATTGAACCATGAACCCCTCTAGCGTCATCACCAGCATCACTCCTTAAGGCTTCATTCCTGTTTAGTTCGTTACTGCCATGAGTGGTTATCATTTATATTTAACCTGATATTTATGTCGATTGAGGGGATTCTGTATGGTGACATACTACTATTTGGCGGCATAACAGTCTACCGTCTGCCAACGATTTTTGATTTTGTGTAATTGTCGTAATTTATTATCGGTTCAGCAAAAGTCAAAGCTACCGCATCCCCTTCGTCTGGAGAGAAACCATACTCTTTTTTTATTAACTTTTTCTCTTTCATTTTTATCCTATTGTTTGAGTCTCTGCCGTATGGGCTGGCGCATAAATCAGCTTGAAGCTCATCCGAATCAGGTATGCTGACAGGGTAGGCTGGGTCATTCATCCATGCCGCAAGTTCTCCCCACATTTCAGATCGCTTATTAAAATACTTATCTTCGTTTGTTGCCGAACTACCGAAAGCTATCGCCTTACAGGGATACCCTTTCTCCTCAAGAAGTGATGCAAGGTCTGCGCCACCACCAGCATCAACAAAAATCATGTCGGGCTTATACTTTGAAAACATAGTGGTAACTTTTGACAATCTGTCACCAGTCGTCGACACATCCTTACCAATATATGATTTTGTCTCTATTAGATGCCTACCCTGCCGCACAGCGATAGAGAATCTATCACCACCGTCACCGCCAAAGGCCGGATCTACACCCATTGAAACAGAGCCGACACCTTGATGAGTATTTAATCTTGCCTGAG
>CAZGVP010000004.1:0-7364 GCA_964529135.1 uncultured Caulobacterales bacterium
CGTTCACCCCTTCCGAGAAGGAAACGGGCGAACACAGCGCTTGCTCATTGAGGAGCTGGGCCGGGAGACAGGTCACGAGGTCGATTTTCGCGGGATCACCCAAGAGCGTAATATTCGCGACTCTATTGAGGCCAGCACAAGCGGAAAACCCGATGCAATGCAGCACTTGCTGCGGGACGCAACGGAGCCAGAGCGTATAAAAGAGCTATTGTTCGTCAAAAAGCAATTGCGTGATCACACAGATATAGATCCAGAGAAGATTTATATAAGAACAGCTCGTGACGGTGAAGCAATCCAAGGCACGGAGATTTACCGGAACAGCAAGTCTGGCCATGTTCTGAGCGGTGGTTCAATAATCGTGGCCGATGCGCGCGATCTTCCAGAACGCGGGAGCGAAAGTCGCGCATTGTCATTTAAAGCGACAAATAATTATCGAGAGCCAGACGCCAACCTATCGAAATGGCGAGCTGCCAATCATGGTGCCGAAGGAACTCGCAGATCGCCTAAACCGAAAGATTTTGATCGAGAGCGATAAAAAGCAAGGCTTGATCGTTGATAAAGTTAATGAAAACTTAACGGTGAAAAGCAAATTAATTTTAAATTTGGGGTTGCTACCCTCGCGTCAATTGCTTCTACTGGCATCAGTAACCGAATGATTCTGTAGGAGGCTAATTATGTCAGCAATAAATGATGCGACCTATCGTGCAAGGCAAAAGGAAGCTGGTATGACGCAAGTGCGCATTCAGCTAGAGCCGGAGCTTACCGAATTTGTAGAACGTAGCGGACAACCACGCGCAGTTTTTGTGAAAGAACTGGTACGCCAGGCCGCTTTGAACGCCCGTAAGTTTACTGCAAATGAGGGGGAGCAAGTCGCCTAAACAAAAAAAACCCGGCCAAAGGCCGGGCGTTTTCTGATGGCTAGATCATTTCACAAAAACCAAGCCGAGTTTCCTAATCACAAACTCCTTACCGTGAAATGTTCTAAGCTGCAAGCGCTATTTTTGGATAGCGACAGGAAACGTGCATCTAGCGTTATGTTTCGGCCTTAACACAGACCATGCCTGTTACAGCCCCCGCCCTTCTCTATTGCGTCGAGTTTGATTCGGTGAATTGCCAATTGGCAATGACTGGAACCTATGTGCAACCAGCAGAAGGAGGAGATTGGCTTTAGAAACAAGAAAACCCAGCGCTAGCCGGGCTTCCAGATAATTTGTTGCCATAAATTGCCATAAACCGTTGGACCGGGTGAAGGCGTTTACACGTTTAGTATGGCGGCAAGTTATTAACAATTCAAGAGTGAAGCGCAGTTTGTGCATCAGGATCTTTGTATCTAAAACCAACTCAGATTTGAGTATGGATCAGACAAGTATTGCCGATAAGAAGGCTTTAGCTGACGCAGCCCTGCGTACAGTGGAAGCCAAGTTTGGAGTGAAACGATCTACGCTTTTAGATCGCCATAAGGCGCTTCTGACAGCAAAGAGAGAAGGCTCTGGGAATGCCATAGCGCTTGCCGAGATCCAAGATCAACGCAACTTATTTGAAACAGAGCTGCGTGAGGCCGAGAAGGATCAGGCCGCTTGCGTCCAGGCTCTTACAGAGCAAGCAGAACGTGATGCACGTACACGCGCCCGGATCAAACTCAATGAGCGTGTCAGGAAGTTTGTAACAAGCTACCTGCCCCCTGCCCCTGTTAGACACATGAGGCTTAGCTATCAGGCGGTATATAATGCGATTGCACAGAACTGCATAAAGAATGGCCGCACGAGCCTCACCAATGAACAGATTATGGGGATTGCAGGTGTTTCACGGTCAACGGTTAAGCGCGCCACAGGCGAGCTGCACAATGCAGGCATCGTCATTAAGACCGAAAGGTATGATAAGGAAGCGAAAACAAACCTTCCAAATCTCTATCGGCTTGCAACAGTCGAATTGCTGAAATGGGCGCGCCGGATCTTTAAAGGATTAAGGGGGTTCAGCAGTGAACCTCAAATAAGAACAGAGTTTATCTCTGTTCCTACTCAGGAGGCTCAACAGAAAGCTCAAAGCAATTTTGATAGATCGGTATCTAGTAGGCAAGAGGCTGAGAAGAGTCAGACCGAAGGCGACCCACCGGAAGAAATTGCAGCGCAAGAACGCTTGGCAAAAATGGCGCTAGCAGAGCTTGGCGAAGAGGTTTCCAGTCACGCTGGACCTGGCACAATCACGAAAGCGATTGAACGGATTAGACACAGGACGTTTACACGGCTTGAGGATCGGGAATGGAACCGGCATCGAGAACGCCTTGGCCGTAAAGCAGATCTTGCGCTTTTAGAAACCGCCCTTCTGGTTGAAGTTCGGTCTGGAAATGTCGGCGCTGATAAAGAGGATGCTTGGAAAGCCCCAATCAGAAGCCCAGCAAATTACTTACATGGCGTTTTGCGTAAGAGCCGCGCGCGTTGTCGCCCGGAAGTTACCCTTGGCAGATTACTTATTGCGCGAAACCGGCATGTTCCAGCGGTGGTGCTTGATTGTGTTCAAGCCCATGATGGCGAACGGATGAAGCACAGACGTGAGCTTGGGAGATTGGGCTTGTGAATGTGCTAATCAGTTTACCGATAAAATCCCACCTTCTGCTAATGTCCATCATTAATCAAAATCGCGAAAAGTTCCGATAGCACTTGATTTATCTGTCATCGTAAACCATTTTATAATCTACGGATAAGGAGTTTATAGCTATGTCAAATTCAACAAATACCAACTCTGCCCAGCCTAAGCCACATATCTCGTCACTCAGTGGTGACGAAATTGCGATGATCGCAGCCGCCGAGGCCGCTCGCGAGATCGCGAAAACGCGAGCCGATGGCCGGGAACCTGCCCTGCTAGACGAGGAAGAAACACCCCAAGCCGCAGAATAAAAGATGGCAGAAAATGACCGTCCAACTTACACCGTAATTGCCGGTCCCAACGGTGCCGGAAAGTCAACTTTGGTGAATGGTTTACATCGGGCCGGTTATGATACCGGCCCTTTCGTCAATCCAGACGTTATTGCTAAATCCATACACGAGCGGGCCAAAACCGAACCAGAAGACATCATACTAACAGGCTATGGCGAATGGGTTAGTGATGATACGGGCACAAGAGAGATCCGAACGGTCAGTGGGAGCATAGACGGTCATAAAGGACACATCTCTGGAATTGAAGTCTCAAATAATGGTGGAGAAAGTACAAGCTATTGGGACAAGCAAGGCCCGCTTTACCAAACAGCGAGACTGGCAAATCAAGAAGCATCTAAAATAGCGCTGCGCTATGAACGAAATGACGACTCCCCTGTCATTCCAGAGCGAGGAAACATAGATATTGCGGCAGGACGTGAAGCCCTTCGACAAACTAAAGAGAACATTGCTTCAGGAACAACATTTAGCAGGGAGAGCACACTTTCAAGCCGAGAAATAATCCGCTCGATTGAAAATGCCAAAGACGCTGGATTTGAAGTCAATGTGCTTTTCGTTGCTGTCCAGAATCGAGAGCTGGCAAGTGACCGCGTTGCTGACCGCGTTGAGAAAGGCGGACACGATATACCAATTGAAGCACAAGAGAGGCGCTTCGAGCGTACACTAGAAAACGCATCTAAAGCTGCTACCCTTGCCGACAAAACCTATTTTTTCGACAATTCAACTGCCCAACGTCACACACTTGTTGCCGAAGCGGAAAACTGGAGGTTGACCAGGATACAAACGCCGACACCAAATTGGGTGAAAGAAGCTACTCAGGGATTACCGCGCGAGCAGACACAAGAACAGCAACGAGAACGCGCCCCTATTACAACTGCCGATGCAGCAAAACAAATAGCTGCCGCTGAAAAAGCCGTTTCTGCAATTGAAGATCCGGCGCGCAAAGCTGTCGCCCATGTCCAGATAGATGCCATGCGAAAAGCAGCAGGCTTGCCCCAACAACAGCAACAACAAGCAGGCAACGGCCCATCAATAAGCACCCCGTCTAAGAGTAATGAACAAGAGCGCTAAGCGCTTTTATTTATACAATGGGCAACCAGATTACTAACAAGTTTTAAGGCTTCCGGCGACAATGAAGGTATGTCATTAAGCACTCTGATGAGAATATTTTCATCATTGAGGCTTTCAGTATCAGAGAGATTTGGCGTCTCTTCTGTTATGCTCGGTTCTTCGTTTAATCCAGAGCAGAGTTCGTCTATACGAATATCAATTATACTGCAAATCTCGACCAATATTGATGATGGAATTCTGATTGAACCGGTTTCAATTAAAAGATAATTCTCTCCAATGATATCCATCTGTTTGCGAAGTTTGTATCTTTGTTGAAGTAACTTAGCTTGAAGACGAATAGACATATCCTCCGCAGTCAAACCTAATTGATCCCGGCGTTTGGCTATTCTCTGCCCTAATACCCCTTCAATATTTCTTGGCTCGCCAAAGTGACTTATAATTTGCTCGTTCAAATTAGATAACTCCTCATTTACGCGTATGCCTTGAGAGGGTTTTCAATCACGATACTCTGCCCTGCTTCGTCAACCAGTCCGCCTTCTGCAAGTCCACAGGTCAAACAAAAGCGGAGGAAATCTTCCATGCCCATGTTTTTCTGTGCGGCTGCTATGCGTACCCAAGCGCGCTGATTTGGTGTCAGGCGAACAGCAACCTTAACGGTGTCTATGGTCTTTTTGGGTTTGGCCTTTGGTGAATTATCGGCGCTCACAGGTGTTACAATGGAGGCTGTCTGCCCTGCCGCTTCCAAGTGCTTTAGTGCATCAGGGAGATCAGGCTCAGCGTTTTTTCCATATACCTCTGTTGGCGGAACAGGTCTTGTAACTTCAGTGTCGATAGTTGGTTTTCTTTGAGCAGTCATTATGCAGCCGCCTTTCCAGCCGTCTTGGCTGTTGATTTACGCTTGGCCTTGGCCTTGGCCTTGGTTTTAGGTTTCGGCTTTATACGGTCAGGGAAAATTTGAACGCCTATGACTTCCCATATCCCCTCAAACTCTTTTGCAGAGTTGGTTTTTGGGGATAATTCATTGATGGTGATGCCAAGCTCTTTGGCTTGCACAATACGCTCATTGTGATGGATGACATTCGGCATGGTTTGAAATTGGTGATGATTTCGAACAATGGAATGAGCATTTGCCAAGCGCCGACCAGCAGCTTGTGTTTCACCAACAGCGCTAAATACGACAGCGCCAGGCTTCCCGGCTTTTTTTGCCATTTCGATTGTTGGCGCTATCTCGTCCATGTCTTCGGTTTTGATTGGTATCAAAATAAAATCACCGGCTTGAGCAATGTGAGCTGAGGAAACATTTACCAGTGGTGGTGTGTCCAAAACTGCAAACTCATACCCTAGAGCCATCGCCTCTTTGATTGTTGCCGCAGCTTCCGTGATTGCTGATTTGAAGACCCGTGGCTCATCAGGATAACCATTTTGAAGTCTTCTTTGGTGTTGCTTATAGGAGCTTTCATTGGTGTCCAAATCGACAATGCAGGTGGCTATACCAGCCTTCATTGCCAGGACAGCCATATGTCTTGCGGTGATGGTTTTCCCCACCCCGCCTTTCGCGGATAATACGGATAAAATCTTCATAGCGTTCTCCACTGCTATGGAAATTCCTATCGCTGATTGGTTAAGCCGCGCTTAATTTGCTCATATGATCACTTCCGAAAATGAGGAAATGCGCAGATACGCAAATGCACAAACGTGCAAATGCTCAATTGATAAACTGAGTCATTTAAGCATTTGCTCATATGAGCAATTGATAAGCTGAGTGATTTGAGCATTTGCTCATATGAGCAATTGATAAGCTGAGTGATTTGAGCATTTGCTCATATGAGCAATTGAAGAAATGGGAAATTTCTCACTTGCTCGTTTGATATTTAAGTCACCGTTAATTTTAATTGGGCATGTTCGCGCCGGTATAGTGGAGTCTGCGATGAGCCAATCACGTCAAAATTTGAACGCTAACAGATTTGGCTGGTGGATCCTCGCCATCGTTTTTGGTTTGGCCATCATCGCAAGTTCATTCATTTCTGGACTGGCAAATATCTACGCTTGGAAATCGGCAGCAGGCGAGGGCATTATCTTTGGCTTTTTGCCAAAATCCACGGCCAATATTGTGCTAGGAAGCGTTTCAGAAATTGTTGGCGTATGTGGATTGATTGTTTGCGTCATGTGTTATCGGGCGAGCAACAGGTTGGCCGCCTTAGTGGCTCTGACCCTAACGCTTTCTGCATCAGGCTTTAATGGATATTCGAGCTTCAGGTATTTCACCATTGTCGCCCAGGATAAGGTGGAGGACGTAAGCCGAGAGATCGAGCAGAGAAACGACAACACAACAGAAATTGAAGCACTTCAAGATGAGCTAAAAGCAATTGGCTCTCAGCGACCCACCGCAACAATTCAACAACAAATTGATAGTCTACCTGTAAACCGAATAACTCGCCGTGATGAACTGCTAGATGAGAGGGGATGGGCCGAAAGAGCCGAAAAGCTTCAGGATGAAATTGAGGCACTACAAACCCAACAGATCGCTGGATCTGCGGTCGATCAAGAGGCCAACAAAGAGTTGGTCAAAGATGATAATGTTTGGATGTTTGCGGCAGTCTTTTTGGAGGCATTCAAACTATTAGGTTTTTGGCTTTTAGCTTCGACAATAAGAACCGAGGTTCGAGAACAAACCAATAAGAATACTAAACGGGCGGCTGAGAGCAAAGCTTCACCCGATCGAAGCAAAACTAGGCACCCCGTCCATGATCAACAGGGCGCGGTTAAAGCTGCTATGGGGAAGGAACCAAAGCTTAAGGTTGTTAAACCAAAACCAGCCCCAAAGCCCAGAAAACTGCACACCAATGTCAATGATCCTGCGCCAGTATTTCGAGGAAATGTGAATCTCTAAATCATTCCTTTTTGTTTGATTAGGTGATAATATTAGGCATGAAAATTTCACATTTTGCATGGTTGATTTTGTTTCTTGGCGTCTGGGCTTTTAGGCAGACCGGCAATGCTGATACGAGCGAGGTACACAAAATTTCAGGTTCAGCTATCGTTACAGATGGTGACACAATCAAGATCAATGATGTGCGCATTAGATTGCTTGGTATTGATGCTTGTGAGAGAGGCCAGAAGGCGCTTCAGGAAGGTATTGAGGTTGACTGCTATCAAACCTCAAAAGAATATCTGGAAGGGCTTGTTGACGGCAATACGGTCGAATGTGGCTATGAGGATGAAGACCGTTATCAACGACCATTGGCTATATGTAGAGTAGATGACCTGGACATAAATTCTGAGATGATAAGAGCCGGGCAGGCTGTGATTTATCGCTACAGGGGCAGGGCTACATATCCCGAATTGGAAGTGATTGAATCAAGA
>CAZGVP010000004.1:7374-25105 GCA_964529135.1 uncultured Caulobacterales bacterium
AGAGCTAAGGCCGATAAGATTGGCCTATGGGCGACCCAATTCATATCACCGAGTGAATACAGAAAACTAAGACGCAAACGGTAATCATCTCAGATTGATCAGGATAAGCTTCTAACGATTTCCAAGACACATTCCTAAATTCTTTGAATGCTCATGGGTGAGGCTTATATTCGTTTCTACGCCTTATTTTTTATCCAACCTTTCTGCAAAAAATCCCCGCCGGAGGCATCGCGAGCGTAGCGAGCCACTTTTTTAAGTCCGCGTAGCGGTCATTTTTCTTTGGAGAACTAGAAAACTCATACTGAGTTTGCATTTTTGTGTATAGTTTAAGAGGGGGTGGCAGGATAGGAGATTTGTGGTACAAACTCCGCAAACCATAGGTTTGATCCTGCCTCACCCCCTCTTAAACGCGCCGTCTATAACGGCTTGAAAGGAGCGCACCGGAAACCGATGACGCAGACAGATAAGAAAGATGAAGCGGTCAGAACCCGTATCAGGTCAGACGAAAAGAAGGCGTTTACACGGCTTGCAAATGAGCTGGGTGTAACCCCATCGAGACTTCAAAGACGCTTGATCAGAGAAGCGATAAATGCTGAAGCCGATCTGTTCGATCCGGGGCTTGGTGCTTTGTCGGAGGCATCAAATCAGCTTCGCTCAGTGGGGCGAAACCTTAACCAAATTGCTCGCGCCGTGAATGCTGGAAATGTTAAAACGGACCCGCTTACGAAGTTTCAAATGACAGAACTTCAAACCCTAATAGGGGACTTGGACAAAGCCTTTCGTGATGTCGTTAAGCGTTCACGCACACGCTCAGTTAAGCCTGGCACAAAAAGATGAATGAGGACGAACTTCTCAAAGCCAGAATAAAAAACAAGGCTAGCCAACCGAGGACAGACAGGCTCGCACCTGTGAAATCTGGACCATCTTCAAGGGGTGGTTCAGCATCCCCGAAAGCACGACTTCGCGCTGCCACAGGAACACCCGAAGCGGTTGTGAAAGTCATCAGTTTTGCATCAACTAAAGGCGAAGCACAGAGCCTAGTTGATTACGTCACACGCAAAGGCGAACTTGATTTGGAGCTTAAAGACGGCTCGTTAATAACGGATCGAGAAGGAGAGGACGGTCTGAAAGATACGGTCAATTTTTGGGCGCTTCAATTTAGAGAGAGAGCGCGCGCACGGAATGCGATGCACGTAACAATAAGCACTCCAGAAGGAACTGATGAGGAGAGCTTCAGAAGGCTCGCACAGCGGTTCGGAAAGAGGGCTTTCGGGGAAGGTTTAGACTATGGATTTGTGGTTCATAATGACAGTAGAAACCCTCATGCTCATTTTGTCGTTGTGCGTGATGGAGAGGCTAAAAATACCCTTGGGTGGAACAAGAAAGAGTCCCAAAGGCTTCGCGACATCATGGTCGAGGAGGCCGAAAAACAAGGTATCAGCCTGAATGCAACACGAAGATACGAGCGCGGGAGGATCGAGAAAAGCGAGCCAATGGCAGTGCGTAAAGCGCGAGATCGTGAAGGGACTAGCAATGTGGATTATGAGGCGGCACTCGAAGTCCTCAGAGAGCTAAAAGGGGAGGATGGGCCAGCGCCTACCAATGACAATTGGATTTCTAAAATATCAGAAAATTTAGTCAGAGAGCGCGCCCATTATGAGGAATTGGCGTCAGCGTTTGGGTCTATCAGCGGCACACTATCGGGTGAAGAAAAAGCATCGGCTGATCTGGCAGAAAGTATGGTGAAACGGCAGGCTATGGCACTTCGACAAATGGCCACAAGACGAGATCATATGCAGCGTCTAGCGGTTGAGAGTGGCGTACACAAATGGCCTAATCCCGAATTTGCTGCAAAGGAGCTGGCGCGCACATATCGCGAAGACCGCACTCAAAGAGAAAAGTCAGAACGCCATATTCCCCCTGCTAGCCATGAAGCGGTTCAGAAGAAACTAGATACCTTCGTGGACAAGACAAAGGGAACCCTTAAGCAACGCGCCGGGCAAGGCGACAAGAGTGCTGAAATACTGCAAGAACGTCTCACAGGCGGGGCACGATCCAAAGATAAAGGGGATTTTGAGCAGTAGGTATTTTATCCCGGCGCTGCTTGGCGGTCAGCATCAGCAATGACGGCGATATTGCTTCCCTGAGATGCCTTAAAACGCGGATTGTTTTCGGATTCGACGCGCAGTATCTCTAACAGTTCATTTCTGACTACGGCATATGTTTCATTTTCAACCGCGCTCAGGGGCCGGTCAGGGACATCATCATTAGCACGATCCGCACTTTCGTAGTTGTCATCATAAGACGAAGAGAGATTGTTGGGGCTTTCACGCTCGGCTAAAGTCGCCACTGTTGCCTGAACCTTAAGATCCATTTCAGCCATTCGCTTGTCCATATCCAAATCAAGAGATGGCACAGGGGCCGGGGCCAAAAGCCTTTTCTTGAAATATCGGTCATCGTAAAAGGTGATTTTGTCAGCCAGCGTGGGTCTATGGCCTTCAGTCAGAATGACTTGTTTTGCTCGATCCATGCGACGAACATCATCTTTGGACATCAGAGGACGCGCAGTTGTTGATAGATTCCGCGAAGGGGAGGACGAGTTTGTGGAGAGATTCATCGACCTTTTCGACATTGATTGGGTCGTGACAGTCTTTTCTCCAAGTGCATTCGAAACGTAAGCAGTAGTTGTTTCGTCATTCGTGGTCATAAATATTTGATGGCCACAGCAAGAAATTAGACCTTCGCGCACGTCACGGCCATAATTATTATCGAGCCATGACAAGCCTTGTATAACCGCCATGACCCTCACATTGTACCCGGCCAACAGCGTAAAGGCGGACACGATGGCGTCCATACGGCCAAGACTGACAAATTCATCGAGCAACATAAGAACTTTATGTGGTTCATCATCGCCTGGTTCTTTCTCAGACATGACGGCCATACATTGCTGGAAGAAAAGACGGAGTAATGGCGCCAGCGTATCAAGTTGACTGGCCATAGCCCCAACATAGACGGCCATTCTCTTGCGTCGCAGGTCTTTAATCGAGAAGTCACTTACCTCTGTGGCCGCGTCTACAACCGGGTTTGCGAAGAGGCGTAAAGCAGCCGTTAAATTAGACCTCACGCTTGCGGCTTCCTTCGGGTTTTTACCCGCATAGCTTTGCAGGTTTTGAAGACAGGTTGAAGACAAATCTGGATTCTCTATCACCAGAGCTTCACAAGTTTCCCGCAGATCACCGGCAGAGCATAGCCAGCGATACACTTGTCCCAATGACTTCGTTTTGTCTTTTTCGATCACATATAATGTTAGTCCGACAAATAGGGCGCGAGCTTCTTCACCCCACATGGGGTCTTTCTCGGAAACATGCACAAGCATTGTGGCAATGTTTTGCACATCGGTAACGCGATGCGCAGCGTGCTTGCTCACCATATCGAGAGGATTAAAGCGATGGGACTTTCCATCTTTGGCCATTGGCGACCACAAGAATGTTTGATGGCCAAAGGAATGTCTAAAGCCGGACGTGATTTTGTAATTCTCGGTTTTGACATCGAGGACGACCAAGGAGCCGCCCCAATTGAGACAATTAGGAACGACGACACCCGTACCTTTACCAGCGCGTGTTGGCCCGGTTAGAAGGACATGCGTAGCTGTATCAGAAGATAGGAACTTGCCATCTGATTTGCCCAAGAGAATACCAGATGCGTCGTTCAAACCTGCTTTGCGTCGTTCGTCAGTTTTGGACCATCTCGCATCACCAAATAAATCTTTTGGCTTATATCTTGGCCCTATGGAGACAATAAGGACCAAGACGGCCGGAACAAACCCAGACACGAACAATGGCATTTGAAGAGAGCGAATATCTTTGAAGTAATAGACATATTCAAACCAATGCCAGGGACGAATACGGTCTAAATCATACCCTTGCCACATAGCAAAAATAACGGTCGCCATCGTTGAAAAGAAGGCGACCGCCAAAACCACTGATACAGCTATTATGGTAATTTTTTTCTGAGTCATTCTGGCCACCATATCTCACTTATTTTTCGTACTCCATCGACACGCCGAAGCTGTATCACGCAATCAACTATTGAACGGATGTATTCTAATATTTCATCTCTATTCAGACCAAGATCGGCTTGTAAAACCATCAGCGTAATTTGATCCAAAGCACGGCGAGGCGTATCAGCATGAACTGTTGTGATCGAACCTGGATGACCAGTGTTGACCGCGCGCAGGAAAGTATAAGCTTCAGCACCACGTAACTCACCTAGTAATATACGGTCAGGACGTAATCGAAGAGAGGCTTCCAGGAGTGATTGTATTGTGACCTTGGCCTTACCTTGTCCGCCCTTAGATGCGATCAATGAAAGCCAATTGAGCTGGGGTGGCTTCACTTCAGCAGTGTCTTCAATTGTTATGATACGTTCGAACTCACCAACTTCTTTTAGAATAGCGTTCAAAAAAGTCGTCTTCCCGGTCGAAGTCCCGCCCGACACGACAATATTTTTACGCTTTTTAACAGCTAGAGACAGGAAGTCCTGAATACGTTGCCCCTCAATGAGAGCAAGCAATTCGGTATCTTGTTCGCGGGCTAGACTGTCTCGAATGATACCCACGTTTTCGAATGAACCAGATCGCTTATAATCATCAAGACTGAGATCATTTACGACCTGTTTTCGAATTGAAAGAGCCACGCCCGTAGGGGAGGCAGGTGGCATGACAATTTGTATTCTTTCACCAGTAGGTAATGTTGTGCTGAGGAGAGGCTTCTCCTCATTGATTGCTTGATTGCTTTTTCCTGCCAGTAAGCGAGCTAACCCAATCAATGTTGTATTCGTAGCTTCAGGTACTTCGTAACGCTCCATATGCGCGGCCCCCATACGCTCGACAAAAACAATGCCGGGTGTGTTCACGCATATTTCCGAAATAGTAGGATCAGACAGGAATTGATTAAAAGGGGAGAGGCTTCTAGTTAGATGCGCGCTGCCACGCGCCTCCGGTTGCATCGATTTTACCTCTCCCATTATTGCTCCTTTTAAACCTCACTGAAATCAAGATCACGGCCAACAAAAACCTTAATCCTTTTGCCTTGATCAACATGGATCGTGGGCGGAATATTGATTGAGTTTTCCAATGCTAATTCAGCAGCACGACTAAAGCTATTACCACCATTGATGGCAATGCCAGCAGCGTCGTCATTGTCGATAGCTGCAACGCCAGCTTGAACAGCGCCGTCAATTAAGGTCAACAGAATTGATGACCCGAACCTTTGTAAGAAGTGAGTGTCTAGCTGGCCATCGAGACCAGACCTGCCGAGCTGGTCAGTGCCCACAGAGGCAACCTGTATGCTAACACCATCGGGCCTAATTAAACGGTCCCATATAACGAAGACACTTGTTTGACCTTGCACAACGCCGGACCGATATTGACCTATCAAGCGTGACCCACGCGGGATCATTATTTCGCTTTGGTCAAAGGACCATATATTCTCACTCACAATGGCGCGGACTTGGCCGGGGAGATCGCTTCGAATAGCAGTTTCCAATACACCAGAAATCAACGTCCCTTGAGGAACGAGCGTTGGTAAATTATCCAATTGGATAGCACTTGCCGTTTGGAAGCCCTGTTGAGCATTTGCATTTGCAAAAGCCTGATTAGGATTCGATGGATCACCGGGCGAGGGGGCAAGCGACCCTACTGGACCTATGCCTGATAGGCCAGGCACGGCTGTTCCGGTATTACCTGCCGTTCGAGCAGCTTGAGCGCGCAATTGGTCAGGTGTTACCACGTTTGCAGACAAGCCCGGAGGCCGAATGCCTGTAGAGGCAGTAGCGTCGCGCGTGCCCCCGGAAAAGACTAACTGAGGAGAATGCTTACGCTCTTGCAGCCGCTCTTGTTGTGCGCGAGCAATACGCAGGGCTTCAGCCTCTATTTGGGTTTGACGTGCTGCAAAGGCTTCTTCAGCGCGGGTAAGCGGTTGCTCTACTATAACAGTCTCTTGGGCAACCGGAGGCGGGGCAGGGTCAGGTGCCCTCGGTATAATCGCTGGCGCACCGGGACTATTGCGGTTGATGCGAAATTCTTCTTCATCAGGTGCTACAAAAGTTGGCGTTGTACGATTATTGTTTCCATCAAGAATGATAAGGCCAATGCCTAAAACGGCAATCGTTCCAAAGACTATCGTTGGGATTAGACGACTGCGAGCGCCACTGGCCACAGAAGGTATATCGCGGTCGCCTTCAACGGGCTGCGTATTGATTCCATCTTCGGTATTACTCATCAGGACCACCTACTAGCTCATCAACTTCGCGGGCGGTTAGTACCGTATTTGTTGTAGCTGTTGCCTCAGATTGATTGGAGAAAAATCCAGCAAAAGGTCCAGTCTTTTTTGCTAGACGAACAGGGGAGCCTGAATCATAAACCTCATCAGGAAAGTCCTGATTAAAGATACATGTTGCCGTATCACCGGCTCGGAGTGTGAACTGTTTGCCTAACCGCTCAACGACAATGTATTTGCCCTTGCGTTGGAAGTTAATCAGGCTTTCCTCTCTATTTTCGTTCACAAGGAAAATAGCCGGCACTTCTACGGATTCGGGGAAAGAGAAATAAGTAAACTGGCCATCATCAAAAACACGGGTAGGGCGAAGGGATTCAGAGCCATCATAAGCGTAACTAAAATTCCAATCATCCGGGGAGACCGTATTAGTTGAGGCTATTGTTTGCGCCAATCGTTCACGCTCTATTTGTTGAGCCGCTTCGCGATCAAGCTGTTGTTGTCTCTCAAAAAGAAACACTTGCGTTTCTTCTTCAGGATAGGTGAAGCGGACATGGAATGTTAGACCGGGGCTATTGTGATGTTCAGCGGCCTTGGCATAGAGAATGAAGGTATAGAGCCGTTTGTCCGTTATCACCGTCAAATTAGTATCAGCATTGGTTTCGAGAGGTTTGATAAACAGGAAGTTTGGTTGATCAGGTTTAACAACCTGCCATGCTTCGCTATCGCCAATTGATACTGTCTGAATGGTTTCATGATCAGCAAATTCTATAGCTGTTGTGAAACCATAATGACCGTTGACCCTGACAACATCGCGTGCTGCATAGTTTACGGTTCTTATCCGTGCATCTGCTGATCCGGGACGAGCCGGTTTTTCCGCAAGGGCTGGTAGGGCCATTCCCACACTCAGCACCATAATAATCGCTATTCTAGCAAAACTCATGACAACTACTCCGCTAAGGCTTCCTGATCAATGCGATAGGAACCAACTTGGAAGCCTAGAGGATTTTGGAACCTATCTTTTTGTAATATTGGCTTGTCCACATAGCGAAAGCTCATAATGGAAATCCAATGCGAAACGCGTTCTTGACCGCTATCTTTCTCGGTGCGCTGGAAGCGCACAGAAGCCGTTCGATCATTTAGAAATGTAATGGATTTGATCGCAATATTGACCGTTGTGTCATATGCGTAAACTTCAGTCGGATTGTTAGGATTTGTGCTGGAATAAATCGCTTGATATTCCGTCAGTGCATCTCCCTCTGAGAACAAAGTAATCAGGTCATATTGTTTCTGTAGATCAGAAGGGTCATAACTTTCACGACCGACAATATACCGTACCAGATAGGATTGGGTAATCGCTTCATCCTGAGTAAGTGGACCGGGATGCAATCCTCTGGCTACTTCAATAAAGCCGGTCGATTTATCAACGGTAATTACATACGGCTCGAACTGTTTAAGTGGCAGAAGCAGCAACAGGGTTAGGAGGCACAGACATGCTATAATACCGGCTACTAATGCAACCATCCACGCTCTGTTTCGCGATGCGCTTAGGCTGCGATACATATTGTGTTCCCAAGTTGCCCCATCTTCGAGATAAGCACGCATTACATCACGTTTTTCTTCAGGAGCTTTTTCGCTTTTAGGCGTTTTCTTCAACATCTTGATACCTCTTACGAACCGGGAGTGGATGCAGCGCCACTTGGTGTATCAGCACGTTGTCGGGGAGCTTCTAAGCGAGGGACATCATTTCGTCTTGGCTGGGGCCGTGTGTTAGGACGAGCGCCACCAGCAGGACCAGGACCACCACGGAATCTGTCAGCGAAACCCTGTCCAGCTTGACGAATTGATCTCGACCCGCGATTGGCAGCACGTCTGGCAATATTTTGAGTTTGAACAGCAAAACCACCAGTTACACTCGCGGTCATATTTGGAACTTGCGACATCACAACCACACCAATAAAAGTCATTAACAAGAACGAAGCCATGAAAGGCAAAACATTGTTCTGCCCGGGACCAGAATTTGCCAAGAGGTTACCAGTCGTATCAGTCAATATACGCAAGATCAGGGCCAAAACGGCATAAGCGAACAATGGAATGAAAGCGTAATTCATCAGTGCCCGGAACCATCCTTCGAAGAAGCCCCTTGTTGTTGGAAACATCAAAGCAAGAACGAACAATGGGCCAACGGCTAAAAGCACCGCAACGAAAATCTTTGCGATGATAAGTATGATGAGAGAAATGCCAGTCAGAGCCAATGTGCCGATAATGACCAGAAAGGAATACAGATAAGGGAGTGGATTAAATGTACCGCCTTGCAGCGCAATCGCACCAGCCGCTGCAAACCCATCATCGAAGAACCTGCCAAGTGCAGCATTTGTGCCCGATGCTGTTCCTTCGGTGGCAGTCCCATTAACCGTGGCCTGGCTTGAATCTAAAATGACCGCAGACAATTCATTCGGGAACTCAGTGAAGAAATTGAATACGAAAAATGTGAAGTTATCGGCTTGCGTAGCTATGACGAAAACAAACATCATCTTTACTGCATTATTGAAAGTTTCTTCCGCGCTCATACTGCCAGAGACAACAATACGAAATCCGTAAATCGCGACAAAAAGAGTGAATGCAGCCGTCCACAAACTTATGACTGTTCCATTGATGTTATTGTAAACACCGAACACATAAGTGTTGATGATGGAATCTATAAGATTGAGAATTGGAACGACTGTATTCATAGAAGGGCCTATTTCTTAGCGAATGGAATCTTTCAAAACTGAGGGGTCATACGTTAGCCGGGCATAACCTAGATAAGCGGCCCAAATGGGAGGGTAGGGAACATCTTCTGCGCGCACATCTCCGAAGTTAGCCCCCTTTAATTCACCAGCAACCCAGTCAGCTATCTCATTGCAGGTTGTTGATCCGCTTGGTGAAATTTCAGCGCCAGTCTGGCTAGCCCAGAACGTCGCACATTCGAGAAGCACCGGACGCTTTGGGTTTTGGAGATCAACCTTATTATTAACCCACTGTCCAACAGCAGAAATGTTCTGCCCCACCAATGGATTCTCTCGCTCGGCTTGGCCGCAAGCGGCAACCAACACTAGACCAATTACGGTGACTAAAGATCGTTTTATCATAGCCGGTACTCCAATCCATGAGCCGTTGCCAAGTTGATCGGTTTTGGATTGCACGGCGTATCTACAGCCGACAGTGATGCCGTAGGTCCGCAAGGTGCTTTTAATTCTTGATGCGCACAGGCGCTCAAACCAATTAAACCCACGCAGACAGTAATAAGTCTCTTCATTTCATTTCTCCTATTTAATTGATCCAGCGGTTACTGTGCCGTCATAACGTGCAAGCTGGCGCGCTCGCTGTTCACCAGCGATGCGTTGCTGTTCCTGAGCAGTCATAAGCTGAATTTGAATAGCTGTAAGGCTTGCCAAATGGGCTTGTATCAGCGCTTGCTCACCATTGATGCGCGCAGCCAAATCCGTACTGGCCTTTAAATCCGGTGAGGTGTTCAACTCTTGCAACATAGACTCTATGTTAATTACTTGATCTTCGTAATTATTGAGGGCTACAGCGGATGCAGCATTCGATGCGTAAACGACCTGTTTGTGTCTCTGGTACGACCGAGCAACAGGTGTATCGAGAGCATCTGTACCGAATATTTCCTCGGCAGGTTCAGGTGAGAACTCTTGTTCTAATTCATCGACAACAACCGCAGCAGGCCCGGTGCCTTCTCCAGCGCCCAAATCATATATCCCGCTCACAGTGCCAGGGATATAACGACGATTTTCATATTGAGGTAAACCGTTACCCAGGTCGCCTAAATTGCGACCGCCAGTAATTGCGTCCAATTGATCTTCAAGGTTCGTTAGCTGACGAATTTGGTTTTCCAAATCACGAGCATCATTGATCAATTGCTCTACCTGGTTAGTAACCTGTGCAATGTTTTGAAAAGTATTCGAGTTATCAAAAACCGGAATGCCTTGGGCATTCGCAGCTTGACCCGGCATGAGCATCGCAGCACCGGTTATGACTATGCCAACTAAAGTCTTTTTAATCACTATCATTTCTTCATCCTTTCCATAAAAATTGGGAGCCAGGCATCGGGATCATCCCCATGCACATTCCGTAGCTCCTCAACCAAATTAACAGTTTCAGTTCGACCCGACAGAACCCCGATAAATTCATCTAGGCCACCTAAATCCAACTTAGCTACAACACTGTCATTTCCATGACGTACTAAAAAACATCTACTCTCAATCGGCATTTGTCTTATCAGAGTGAACTCTCTTATCGACAATCCAAATCCATCAACATAGGTGGCTTTGTCAGCCCTCGGATTCGGGAGGAAAATATTCGTAGGAGACTGTTCAACAATTGCAGTGCCAACAGTCGAGTTGAAAATATCGCCAACCGACTGAGTTGCAAAACCAAGTAACCCATTCATTTTACGAATGGTCTTTTCCCAATCTTTTATCCGGGCGGCGAAAATTGGATCGTCAACCAGCTTCCAGCCTTCATCGAGCAGGATAATCATGTTGTCTTTAATAGGTTCGTTATTGGCGTTTGTTCTTACATTGCCTTCGTCATCATAGCCCTTCAACAGAGCATCAACGCGATGAAAGACATATAGAAGCCAAGGGACTCTTGCCACAGGATCATCAAGAATGGACGTGCAATCGAAGCCTACAGTTCGATTATCTAATGACAGAATGTCTTCTTCGTTATCAAAGAGCCAAGCATAGTCACCATCTCCATACCATTTTTCCAATCGCTCAAAGAGTGAATCGCCATCACTTAATTCAAAGCCAGAAAGGAGAGGGGCCAATTCAGAAATGGTGCGGTTTTTCGGCTCCAATTCAAATGTGGCCTTTACCGCATCAGAAATCACGGCTTCTTCGGTGGAACTTAAAGCTTTGTTGTCTGCTCCGACTGTCACGAGAACGCCAAGCCACTCGCGAAGAAAGGCTCGATTATCAGGTGTATCGGGTAATCTCAAAGGGTTGTAACCCGTCTTGGTGCCCGGTCTAACAACCGTGTAGGTTCCACCAATAGCGCGAACGAAGATCTCTGCACCACGGTCTTTATCGAATATCACCGTTCGAGGTGCAACACGCTGCGCTTGCGCGGCCAGAAACGACATCAACACTGTTTTACCAGCACCAGTCGGGCCAATCAGTGTAAAGTTTCCTACATCGCGGTCGTGGAATGAGAACCAGTAAGGGGAGCCACTTGTCGTTTCTAGCAAAGAGATGGGTTCACCCCACCAGTTGCCATGCAGCTTGCCAGAAGGGAATGTGTGCAAGCTTGCGAAGGACGAGAAATTATGAGTTGATATTGGAGAGCGTCGGGCGATATAGGCAAAATTGCCGGGAAGCTGTGCCCAGAATGCGGGTTCCGTATTTAAATCCTCACGTTTCGTTATAATACCAAACGCACCTAAAGCTGCATCAATTTTACCTATCGTTTCATCTAGCTCGTTAGCCGTTTTCGCAATTGGCGTTATTGTCAAATGGTGTTCACCATAGGAGGAGCGCCCGGACGATACTTCATCAATAGCCTGATCTAATTGCGCCAATAACGTCACCGAATCTTCTTCAACAGATTCGTAACGCTTGCGATTGCCAGACATCATTGAAAGCGTTGCCTGACGATCTATAAATCCGAAGGACTGAGTTAGAATAAACTCGGATGGAATGCGTAAAACATTGTTCAATATCTCGGGCTGGGTGACAGGATCATATGATGCGACAGAGGCAACTGCAGCAATTTTAACATCGCCCTCAGCAGCGCCACGAACTTCCAGCGTCTCCTTTCCAAAAGATATTCTTTTAGTCGCAACATATTTATCAATACCACCACGCGGAATACGATAATCGCGCATCTCAAAATTGGTCAAAAATCCTATTAAAGATAGTGGCTCCGAAAGATGTGTCCCATCCTCTGTGACCTTCATGCCCAGGCGTTTAGCCCCGTAGCGACCCAAATTAGACATCAGCTTCTTGACGCCATCATTTAAAGCTTTGAGGTCAGCAGCCTCGATCTCGGCTATGGCTTCTTTATCTATTTTAGAGGACAAAGAACGCTTGATCTTCTCGACAAAGCCAATAGCGCCAGCCGAAGGTCTGCGAACCAAGGATATATACTGCTCATTCACAAACATGCGTCTGTCTTCGATGCGTTCGCGATAAGCATGATCCAAGTTTTCACAGAACTTGTTCTCGAAGATGCCAGCCGGGTACTGGTCAACTTCTCGTCTTACAATGTGGTGGTATATAGCGAAGCGAGAAGAACTAAGCCCTCGCAACATCGTGGCGCGCGCTTCCTTCCTTGCGTTCACATCAATCTGGTCAGCCGTTTCAAAAGAGAAACCATCGACCTTCAAAAATTGAACGTAATAGCCGTTCTTAGTAGCAAGTGTATAATCGTCAACATGGCGCGTGTACGGTATATGAACAGAAGCGTCTGCTTCATTAGCAGCTATTTTACCGTGAACTAGCTCTGATGTTAGCGTCCTGCTAACCATGACTACTTGCTCCATTTATGCGCCACTTACGGGCTATACGAATTAACTTTCCAAAAATGTTTGTTACGAGTTGGGCCACACTTGTTGAATTTTGTGGTAATGACACCCATCCAGTGCGGATCACGTTCCGTCATTAAATAACCAAAGGCATGAATAGGGAGATTAACAAGAGCTATCGCTATGGCTTTGGCCATTAGTGCTTCTACGCCGATCATCAGAACGCCAAAAACCATGAAGTTTATACCGAAGAAAGTCATCGGCACGCCCATGGCGATTGGCGGACGGGTAAGCGCAATAAACAGCGAATCCGCGACTGGTTGGGTGTCTTCTTGCATCATACTGATGCAGCGAAACTATCTACAATAGCGGCAGCGCCAAACATTAGAACAAGTCCACCGCCTACTGCGAGCGCCCGTCCCATTGAAAGTCTACCATTCATCCACGCAATGCCCACACCGATCACGGCAATAATACCGATCAGTCTGACCCATGTGTTTGTCATAACATCGACCAATGCGTTCAGAATATTAGAACCTGTGCCCAATAATCCACCAGCACCCCCTGTACCGCCAGTTGCTTGCGCAACAGCTAATTCAGGAGTCAGTACGACAGCGAATGCTAAAAACATAAGAAACGTCAGCAAGCGAACACTTTGCCGATGTGATTGCTCTAGGTGATTAAAGTTTGTTATTTGATTCATTTTCAATACCCCTAGTGTGACACACACCGCTCCCAATATGGTCGCTGACTAATGTGCGCCACTAACAGGGTGATTCGAAAAAGGGATTTTCGTCAAGGTGGAAACATTAAAAAAGTATAAATAAAATTGTATTAATTGCGGCTATTTCGCAAAAGCCAAAGAAATTCCCTGATGAGGAGAATTAATCCCCATTCAGAGGTTTTGAGAGTTACGACTTTAACGCGCGATAGATTGTCATGCGCGAAACTTCAAACATCTTAGCCATCTCTGAAGGCGTTTTCTGGCCACTGTCTATTAACTCGCGCGCATGTTGTACCTGCATAGGCGTCAAGCTCTTGGGACGCCCGGTATGAACGCCTCGCGCCTTTGCAGCAGCAATGCCTTGCTTGGTGCGTTCTATCAGATTGCTGCGCTCCCATTCGGCCATAGCAGCCATTAAAGTATAAATCATTCGGCCAGACGCCGTTGATGTATCAATGTCTAATGTCACAATCTTAAAAGCGATGCCGCGATCTCTCAGCTTATCCACTTCAACAATGGCATCGACAGTTGATCTATAAGCCCTGTCCAAGTGCCAAACGACAAATGTGTCGCCAGGCTTCAGCCGAGCAATTGCTTCATCATAGACCGGGCGCGATTTTGCTCTGGCAGACACGCCGGTTTCTATAACCAGTTCATCACACTCACCACGCAAACCGTCAATCTGGCGATCAACGCTTTGATCGTCCGTCGATACTCGAATATATCCTAATTTCATGCCTGTATTTTGTTACAGACTTTTGTTACACGCAAGTCATTGTTTTTATTAGACTCTGAAAACCGTATCAAAAGGGGTCGGTTTTGTTACAGCGCAATCATGAGAATTGTAGCTCAGAAGGGTCAATAACTGTAAGATTTGCATCGTCCTGGCTCTGACTAAAAGAAGACGCTGACATTTTCATTACTGCACCACATTACTTATCCTGTATCTGCAAAACAAAAGGTTTGTCTCTGTCGAGTTCTATTTCATACTCTGTAGAACTATTTCCAGCTTCCACCTCTGCTTGCGTCTTCAAAGGAGAGGCAGAAAAAACGATAACAGGTGAAGGTCCGTTATCAGCCCTTGTGCGTGGTAAATGACCATCGAAGTTGGGGCCGAGAATGCCCTGAATGCTCTCGATGTAGTGTTGCGTTTCAGGAAAGGGCGGAACGCCACCATATTTTGAAACATTGCCAGGCCCGGCATTATATGCCGACAAGACCAGTTCAATATCGCCATTATAAGCGCGCATATGTCGCCCCAGCAATTTTGTTCCAGCGTCAATGGCATTTGCTGGATCAATCATATCGTACCAACCATATCCCATGTCTTGTGCAGTGCCGGGAAGCAACTGCATCAAGCCAAAAGCTGAATCCTCAGAAAGAGCTTCAGGAACAAAAGCCGACTCGACGGCTATCACAGCCATTATCAAATACTCAGGCACGTCATAGCGAATAGCAGCTTCGGCCACTAGCGGTCGATATTTCTCTCCACGGTCGAGTACGTCTCCTAAAGTCTCTGTCACATCAGGAGCGGCACGCGACCGAAAATCTTTGTTTCGGTGTTCAGTGACTGAACCATCATCTTTATAGATAAACACGTCCGCAGCCGCGACAGGAACAAAAAGGGCGAGAGCGACCACGATTAAAATCGACCTAAATTCCAACTTAAAAATACAGTATGGGGACACATTCAACATGACTAAACCTTCAACACGATCAACCGCAGCCACTGCAATTTTCATGCTGAGAGCAAAGCGGCACACCCAATAATTGAGCACGAATAGCTATTTCAAAGCCCAATCGTTAACGCCTTGACGTAACGCCCCCTTGAAGACAATGTAAAGCTTTAACTAATGTGGGGCAGTAATGAAAATGTTTAAAAACTCAGTTTTAGCAGCGATTTTAGCTCTTACTTTAACATCTACACCGACGCATATTACGTCAAATTATGCGCACGCTCAAATAGCCGGTGAGGATGATTGTGCGATATGGTTATGCTTGCCGTTAGGCTTTGCCGCACCCGGATGCGGCCCGGCCCGTCGCGCCTTTCTAAGACGTGTTCCTTTCCGTCCACCTCTACCAGCATTCCCGTTATGTGTAGTGCCAGGCACAAACAGCTCAATAGGAACATTCACGGAAGGCCGCGAAGAATTTGAATCTTGCGGTGAGGGATTTGAACCAACCTTCATTCCTGACCAAAGCATATCACGAAATGTTCTTGAAATCATAGAACCAGGTTTGGAGGGAGATGGACAACTCGTCTGCGCACGCCCAGAAAGTTGTACCAATAGATTTAATGGCACTGCGACGTACTGCTCAGAGGCTTTCACACCTGCCCGGAGAACAGATCAAGAATTTGTCGAAGTCTTCATTGACGGTGAATCTCAGGGTCGTTATTATTATTCGATACCATAAACAACATTCGCACAACTCAGACTAAGCTCGGCTACAAGCTGGGCTTTTTTTTACCAAAAAACCGCACGATCAAAGATCATGCGGCTTTCAAGTCGTTATCCGACCTAACTGACCGGATTTGCTTCCCAGCTCACCGGCATCATCATACTAAATAAATACAGCTAATCTGTCAAAACCGTTTGAATTTTGCTTCGTGTGCTTAGTAAGACTTAACAGGAAGATCCAAAAGGTGACTCCATAGTCATGTTTATGGCAAGTAAGGGCTGAGGGTGGCGCAATTTATTTCAGAGAAGTGGGATTTGTTCTCATGTCAACGCAATGACATTAAAACCAAATGATGACGGGACACTGCCAGAACGAGTAATAACTTCATCAACAATACCTAGACACATTGTCGATAAACTTAACGCATCTGGAGACAAAGCTGTTCAGAAGGGAGGCGAGAAGCACGCCTATTTCTGCGGACTGCTGATTGAATATGCTAAAGCATGGAATGCTGGCAAAGTCCCACGCGCGCACATGGGCCACCCTAAAGATAATTGCAAACAACAGACTTTCTATGTTGCGAAGTCTACAGTAGAAACCTTGAAGCTTATATCGACATCCGATGGCGTTTCGGTCAGCACTGTCATTCGAACCGCTGTCTCCTGGCACATCTTTTCCAAAGAAGCAGGACGCAGCCGTGATGTTTGGGGCACCGAGGATTTTCTAGGTCCAAGAGCAAAATTAGAATTTTGATAAACTGAATTTTGGCGACCCCCTAAGGGGTTTTTTTACATCGTTTCTGGTTATAGCATCATACAAAAAGCCCGCCGACATTATGTCAGCGGGCTTTTCATTTCCAATGTTGGAATATCACTGATACCCGGCGAGAAATGCTTTCTCTAAGACACCTTTCGAGTAACACTCTGATTGCGCGTTTTGCCCCGTCCAAATGTCTCGATAGACTTGGCTAAAGGTTGCATTTATTTGAACCGTAACACCAAGGGCCGACTGTTCTCTAACAAATACGTTGTATCTTGCGGTCCCAGGTAAGCCTTGGCCAGCAGATCCGCAATCTGCAAGTTGACGAAGCTGAGCGCCAGGCACGGAAGCTGATTCTGCAACAATTAGACCGCTATCCTTTTCCAGCGTTTGAATTGGAATATTGTTTCGTGCGAAATAACTGATTGTCTCGTCCCATGTTTCGTCAAAACTGGCACTAACAGTACGCGTATTGTTGAATTGAGTTGGTTGTCCTGGTGTTGCACAGGCCGCCAGCAATATTGCAGCTAATAATGCACTATATTTCATACTTTCCTCCAATTAATAGATGAACGAGCATGAGTGATTTTGAGCCGTCGCGCAAGCCATAGTTGATTAAGATCTCACTGCATTTTGGATTTTTTTGATTGTAATGTAGGCGTCTCAATCTGGTTTCACCGTACCCTTACGGGCGCGCTCTAGTGGCAGGCCACCCAAGCCAGTCGCAAGCGCCTGTCTTGTCCCATTCGGGTGACGATCATTCCTTCACATTCGTTCAGCGGACGCGAGACGGTTGACGCCGACAGTAACCGGCCTCGCCCTTCAGGAATGCGCCGGCTTTACCGGCCCATTCTCAGATACGCGCAGACAGCGCTCCGAGACGAAGCGTCTCGTGTGGGACCATATCTGCGAAAAGGCCCCGACAAGCACAATAGACACGACCGAGTTGTCAGCCAGGCGCGCAAGCGCGCTTGGCTTCCGGCCCGCACCACTCGCGTCGATTCTGCTTGCCCCCCCCTTTTGCCTGTTCGCCACGAGGCAGAAGTG
>CAZGVP010000005.1:0-25061 GCA_964529135.1 uncultured Caulobacterales bacterium
ATGCTGATGACTATGATATTCCCGGCTTAAACGCCTCTGATGATTTAGTCGCGGCTTTGAGTGCAGTTGCAGCTGAGGATGGCGAAGTATTTGATCCTGATGAGCGTTTCGCAGATGGCGTTGTGCCCAACAGTGATCTTCAGACAGATGGCGGTGCCGGTGGTTTTTCCTATGTGTTCGATGGACCGGTAGAGGGCTTTCTAGGTTTCTCAGTTTCCGTTTTGGACTCAAATTATGGTGTGCCTGCTGGTGTTCTCACTGAGGAAGATCTGGAAGGTGAAGAAGAAGGCGAAGAGGGTGAAGGCGAGGCCGAAGAGGAAGAAGAAGGCATCCGTATTGACCTCAAACAGGTTCGTTATGACCTCAAAGGAGAATTCGCTGGTGATTTTGGTTTCCTCGAAAAAATCAAGGTACGCGTCGGCTATGGTGACTATCGCCATCTGGAACTGGAAGGTGACGAGATTGGCACGCGGTTTGAAAATGATGAGGTTGAAGGCCGTCTTGAGCTGATTTCAAAACCTTGGAATATTGCTGGTGGAGAATTGCGCGGTGCATACGGGGTGCAGGGACGTTATAGGGACTTTGCTGCATTTGGTGCTGAAGCTTTTGTGCCGCCATCAGAGCAAACCCAGATTGGTTTTTTTGCACTGCATGAATATCGCAACGGAAATCTGTTGATCGATTTTGCCGGGCGCTATGAAAGTGTGTCCAACCAAACTGACAGCTTTGTTGCTGAAGAAGATGGAACTCCTGTAGCGATCGACAATAATTTTGATCTGTTCAGTTTTTCCGGTGGTCTTGGCTATCAATTGTCAGAATCGGTTTTTACCGGCGTGAATGTATTCCGTACAGAGCGCGCACCGTCTTTGGAGGAAAATCTATCATTCGGGCCACATCTGGCCACGCAAAGCTTTGAAGCAGGTGATCCAACTCTTGGAGAAGAAACTGCTGTCGGTGTAGAGGCGACTATACGTGGTGAGTTTGGTCCGTTTACGACGGTGCTCAATGGTTTCTATACAAGCTATGATGACTTCATCTTTGAGCAGGAAACCGGGGAAATTCTGGATGGCTTACCAGTGTTTGCTTTCACGGCAGTTGATGCGGACTTCCGGGGCTTTGAGGCTCAGGTCGATCTTGATCTTGGTGCTGTTGAGGGTGGTTTTGGGCCGGTGAGTTTTGCAGCTCACGCGCAGCTGGATGTGGTGCGTGCTACTGCGTCTAACCTTGCCGACGAAGACCTGCCGCGTATTCCACCTCTTTCAACATTGTTCGGATTGTCGGCGACTAGTCAATTCGTAACATTCCGTACAGAGATTGAGTATGTGACAGGGCAAGATAACATCGCAACATTCGAGCTCCCGACGGATAGTTATGTGTTTGTGAATGCGTTCTTGACCATTCGTCCATTTTCTAATCGCAAGAATATCGCGTTCGATATCCGTGGACGTAACCTTAATAATGATGAAGGCCGCGTGCATTCTTCTTTCCTGAAGGATACAACACCACTACCGGGGCGTGATATTCGGTTTGCGATAAGGGCGGGATTTTAATCGGCTGGATTTGTTTTCTTGATCGGCATGCGCAACAAGCGTGTGTGTGCCGTCAAGTACAACATGGTAGCGTCGTTGCCGATGGTCACGTTGGCAACGCGCGAGCCTGGGTCAATAATACCCAACAATTTAGCATCGGCGGTAACCACGTGTACACCGCCGGGACCGGTTAGGAAGAGGGTTCCGTCCGCAGCGACGGCTAAACCATCGGGAGACCCTTCCTGCCCGGCTTCCACGGAAGTTTTATAATCATAAAATTTGCGCGGATTGGAGACGTCGCCATTTGCAGAAAGATCATAGGCCATGACAAATGGACCATTCGAAACCAACACGTAGAGCGTTTTCTCATCAGGGGACAGACCAACACCATTTGGCAGGCTAAGGTCATCAATAATACGGTAAGTGAAGCCATCTGGATCAACTCTATAAACACCGTTAACTGCTTGCTCCTTATGAGGCGATGCTTCTCGTTCCTTGAGCCCGAACGGTGGATCGGTAAAATATACTGATCCAGTACTGGAAAGAACGAGATCGTTAGGGCTGGAAAATTTCTTTCCTTCATAGGTATTGGCTAGCACTGTCTCGTCTTTTGATCGTAACTCCATCGCAATGATGGCGCGTTTACCGTGGTTAGCCATATAAATGTGATTAAACTCCTCACCCATGATTAAGCCATTTGCTCCTGGTGATCCAATATGTGGAACCTCATCACTCGGAGGGCCTGAAGGGTTGAGGAATTCGCTTAACCCATCTTCCTCATTCCATTTATACATCACATTACCAGGAACATCTGTGAACAGAAGGTAATTGCCACCTGGTACCCATACAGGCCCCTCTGACCACCCAAACCCGTCTGCCAGAACCTCCATCCTGGTTCCTTCGGCGATGTAGACGTCAAGCTGTGGATCAATGCGTTCTATCGAGCCAACGCTTTGCCTGGGTTTGGGCCCGCATGAGACGGTGAGTATCATCATGGCAATGAGTATCGATATGCTCTTGAAGTGGGATTGCATAGCAGATGGATCTCCAGTTTTAGGAATTAAGAATTAGAGTTTATTCGGCAGGTGGACGAGGGATAAAAGCGTCCAGCATGACAGTCTGGAAGCTGTCTTTATGCAACTTTCCGTTACGATCAAACCATTGACATTCAATGGTTTGATTATTTTCGGCTAGGACTGTCATTTTAGGCCCACCAGATTTTAGCCGAACGACATCGCCGGCATTAAAGGTCGTCATGGGGTATTCCTTGGTTGTTATTCTCAGGGGTTGTTATTCTCAGGATTGGAATTTTTTAGGCTATTGTTTTTCAGGTATTTGCAAATCATTCCAATGCAGCAGTGCATTGTAAAAATAAGCATGATCATGATGGTTTACATGACGATGTAGTGGGTTCCATGAAAACAGTACAACCCGTCCGTCGCCAACTTGTTCCATAAGTAGCGCAGGGGCACCATTCATCGTATCAGCACCATTAAGAATAGCACCTGACTGAACTAGAGGTGGTGTGTCTTTTTTCTCCTCGCCATCATTATTGTCTTCGTTTTCGTCGTCAAAGGGTTCTGGAACGATTTTATCGCCAAACTGCATCATCACAAGATGGCGATTATTATCGGAAACCCGGTAGAGCGGGCCGTTGGTACGAAAAGCGTGATCATATTCATCATACCCATAGGTGAGGGGAGATGTTCCAGTGATCTTTGTGCTGAGTATGGAGCCCGGTGTGTTAAGACCGGATGGGCGGCTGATAGCGATTTTGCGAGTGATACCAGTTTCCGTCACTAAAGCCCCGCCAGATCGCATGGCTACAATTGTCCCGCCATTACGCGTAAATTTTTCAATTTCGGCCATACCTTCAAAGCCGAAGCCGCCGGTAATATCCTCAGAACTTGCGATAAGGCCATGGCTGGGCGTGGCATCTGTTTTTGTATAGGGGAGTGGAGACCACTTTTTATCGATACCGCCTATAATATTGCCAGCAGTAGCACTGCCACGAAATGATGGAATTACAATCACATCATAGTTGTCACGCAAATTACCCGCACGGGCTTCATCCTTGGTGATAAGGGTAAAGGGTACATCGGACTGGTCGAGAGTATAACGTACCCAACCTGTGTCTTGGGTATCGATCCAGCTGTGTAAGAGGCCCACACGAGGAAGATCCAATTCATCACGTTTTACTTTTGGCAATGAAGAAATACTGCGACCTTCAAGGCTAAAGCGTTCTAAAGCGGAGCGAACGTCATCACGTTCTATGCTTCTACTGTCGATAAGAAGGGAACCTGCCGGAAATTTTCTGCCGCCGGACCTGAATTCTTCTTGTGCAGAATAAACAGTTGCATCACCAAGAGCAAATCTCAGCGGACCTAATTCATTCTGACCGTGATGAGAGACAGCAATATAGCGGCCGCTTCCAGAGATAGCATTGCGTTTAAATGGTGTTGCTTCATTTTCGAGAGGTTTTGCATCGAGATCAAGAACGGCTTTATCTGTGATTGGTGTTACCTCAACACCAAACTGCAGACCAAGTGTCCATGCAACGTCATCATAGGGAGACACTTGCACTTTTTCAGGAAATTTCTGATTTTCCAGTAAATTTTTCGCTAATGGACCATAACGCTGATCAAGTTTTATAATGAGATCACCGCTTTTGATTCGCTCTTTATCTTTGCCAAATCCACGGTTCGCAACAGAAATATCGATCCCATGATTGAGTAAGATATTGACCATATCTTGTGCAGCATTGCGGTCTTCCTGATCAATTGAAATCGCATAGGCATAGGGAGCCTCTTCGATAGCACGAGTCAGGCCATTGACGTTTTTCTGGTAGAAATTCCGTAAGAAAATTTTCGGTGAACCTGCTACAAACTCAAGTGATGAAAAAACACCCGATTGCATGAAATTAGCATTATTGCGCATTGACCATTGGAATTTACGTTCTGGTGGATCGGCTCGATACCAGGTTTTCTCAGTAATTTTATCATTAGCAAAACGCCTATTCGTAATGTCACGTTCAACGGTTTTAGCAACACGATTGCCGAAGGTTTCGTAAAAGCGTCCATTGGCGTTATGGTTATTGGTTACCCATAAAAGATATCCAGGATACCAGCCGGTATAAAAGCCCCAACTCCAGACACCGGGCATGCCCATGCCTGTTAATCTTGATACTTCATAATTAGCAATTGCTTGCCACTCGGTAATGGTAATTGGATCAACAGCTTGGTTGTAGGGTCCCGTACCGGTAGACACATAGAGGAGGGGTACGGATTCATGCATGTCGAGAGAGAAAGTAGGTTTCCACTCGTAAAATGCTTTCACATAGTTTTGAGTTAGTGGTTGTGTGATGGCGAGCCCATCGCGATTATTGTCGTGAAATGTATAATGTCCCCAAAATGGCGGGCTTTTGGGGACTGTGTCATTATAGTCATCAAATTGGGAGAGGTGTCGTTTGGTCCATTCTACCTGGCGTGCGCGACCATCTACTTCTAATACTGGCGTGATGAGGGTGATCACTTCGCGGCGAATTTTTTGAAAAACCGGGCGTTCTTCAACTGCAAGCCTGTAAGCAAGTTCCATTGAGGTTTCCGGGGGGCCAAGCTCTGTAGAATGTAAACCTGCGGTTACCCAGTAGAGTGGTTTGCCTTCAGCAATCAGTTTTTCAGCCTCTTCCTTGCTGGTATTGGCTGGATCAGAGAGTGCTTGTATTATTTCCTTGTACCGATCAACATTGCCGAGGGTTTCCTCATCGGCTATAATTGCCAGCAGCATATCGCGGCCTTCTTCACTTTTGCCAAGTGTGATCAAGTTTACGCGTGGGCTGGCTTCGGCTAGTGCACGAAAATATCGATGAATATCATCGACATGGGTTAGCTCATCTTCAGCACCGACAGTGTATCCCAAGACATCACGTGGGCTAGGTACACTGGCATGTTCTGGCAGTTGCTGAACCCACTCATTCATGAAACGTGGATCGGTTGTCTGGGTTTTGATGGTCTCGGTTGCTGTTACATCTATCTCGGGAAGATTGATGTTTGTGGTTTGCGTTGCAGTTGCAAGCGCAATGAGAAGTGCTGATGATATCATGGGAGTTCCCCTTGCCTGAGCCTTAAAGCATTATCGGCCATTCTGGCCATTTATAATCAGGCTATAAAGTCGCGCGTTGCGTAGGGGAAGTCAAATTTGGTAAGCCAGATATAGTTCGGTGGCATGGCTAAGGGATAAACATGGTCAGGTTGCGCAAATTTGGAACTTACAACCCTTCGGTCAGCCCGTCGATGGCATCGAAGATAGGCAACTCTCCTGCGGCAATACGATCACGCGAGGGGGCAGGTTGGCCGAGGCGGGCACGATAAACCCAGAGATTGGTCAGTACGTTTTCAGCAAAATCACGGCTTTCCGTATTCGGAATGCTTTCTATAAACAAGAGAGAATCTTCAATATTCATTTGGCGTGACCAGCGGCGCAAATTGCCTGGGCCGCCATTATAGGCAACAGCCATATGCAAAATGTTATTTTTTGCTGCGTTGCCCAGAAGATGGTTCACATATTTTTGGCCAAGCTCCATATTAAAAGAAGGATCATAAAGACGATTGCGTCCGCTTGCGCGTTGAAGAGAACGGTCCTTGCCAATGAAGCTGGCTGTGCGTGGCATTAACTGCATTAAACCGCGCGCGCCTACGCGACTGGTTGCTTCAGTTTTAAATTTTGATTCCTGTCGCATTAGCGCATAGAGAAGTGCGCGATCGGTTTTGAAACCACGGGTCGGTGTATAACTCGGAATAGGATAAAGCGCAGGTTGCAGATAGCTTGCTTCGTGGTATGGGTTTTTACCGATAAGGGCAGTATCAATTTGTGCGGCTGGTAACCCAAGCGCAGATGCAATTGCAATTAGATCATAATCTTCATGGGCTTCAATTCGTCCATTTGCCCATCGTAGCTCAAGGTCAGCATCGTTTTTTCTACCCACTTGCACAAGTGCTGCAGCACGGCGCACAGCAGGCAACTTTGTGGCAAGCGAGGAAAACCCTTCTGATGTAATAGCGGGATCTGACCAGTTGTAATCATAAGATCGGCCTAATTGAGCCAATGCCAATTGCCCGTAAAATGTGAATGGGTATTGCGCTGCAATATCGAGATTTGCATAGACAAAATCGGTATTGCCAGATGCAAGGCCCGTACGGGCCGCCCAAAATGCTGCACCAGAGCGAAGTTTATCTTCTTGGTAGGGAACATTAGCCATTGCCTGGAAGCGACGATATGAACGGTTCATATCACCTTCACGAAATGCAATAAGCCCATCAATCCAATAGGCTAGAATTGCTGTATCACCAGTTGAATCAGAAATTTCACCAGCAATTTGTTTGGCGCGATCGACATAGCCTTGATAATAAAGGCTTGCTGCTATCCAGGAGCGCATGCGGTTATATTGACGCTGGGTAAGATCACGGCGGTGGCGTGAGGTATTGATATATTTTAGCCCTTGTAGCGCTTCGGATCGATGAATGCGATAACGTACATGTCCTTCAATTTGGCGTACACGTGATTCACGTTTGGTTTGATAATCTTCGATCAGCTGAGGGTGAAGGTTATTATCATCTTTGTGGCGCCATTTTCTGCCTACTGGTTTGCGTGGATTGCTGACGCCTCTCGGGCGGCGTTTGAGGGCGAGGTTGTAAACTTCTTTTGCTTCAGGAAGGTCTGCATAATAAGCCATCCATTTTTTCAATTCATCGAAAGAGGAGCGATAGGCTGTTGGATGCATATAACGTTGGTGTTCCACATATCCCATTAATATAGGGTTGTTAATAGCATTAATTCGGGTGTTGGCCGCTTTCCATTGGCCGCGTTCTTGTAGGTCAAAAATTTCACGGTAAAGAGTAATATCGCTTTCACTCAGGATAATAAGCGGATCCGCATATGTTTCAGATGTTGCTTGGGTGATTAATGTTGCGATATCTTTGGCGTATGCAATAGGGCCAGAGGTCAGGGTTAAGAAAGCTGCCGTGATGGCTGCTGAAATATGTATATGAGACCGCATGGAGTGTGCCCTTATGGAAAATGTTACTGATTGCCACATTAAGAAAAGCTTTGGCGTTAAGGGAAATAGAAGAAGTGTTAACGAAAGGTTAGTTTGACGTAGATACAAGAAAAAACGCCATTGGTTAAATTTCTCTTAATTTTGCACTGAGGGCCTGCAGATCCTGCCAAACCAGTCGTTTGGCTTTGGGGTTACGCAACAGATATGCTGGATGGAATGTTGGCATGACGGGGACAAAGAAACCTGTCTCAGTCGTTAGGGTTTGCCATTTGCCACGCGTTTTCATGATACCAGTTTTGTTCAATAGGGCTTTCAGGGGAGCTGCCCCCGCGATCATGACGATTTTTGGTTTCGCAAGATCAATGAGCCGGTCAGCAAAAGGCTGGCAGATCATCATTTCTTCTGCGCTGGGGGTACGATTACCAGGAGGGCGCCAATAAATGACATTGGAGATATATGCATTTTTTTGCCGGTCGTGGTCGATAGCGGCGAGCATCTTATCGAGAAGGAGGCCAGCGCGCCCCACAAAAGGTTTGCCTTCACGATCCTCATCGCGTCCTGGTGCCTCTCCCATAATCAGCAGGGGGGCTCCGGCTGTTCCATCCGCGACAACTGTGTGTCGTGCGCCTTTCTTTAGCGAGCAACCATTAAACCCACGGATTGCGGCCTCAAGAGCTGGGATATCGGTGGCTGCAGCTGCAAGGCGTTTTGCCTCGATAATCGCTTCTTCTGTGGAAAGGGCATCATTATCGGGTCGGATCACGCCTGTTGTAGGGCGCTCTGACGGCGAGTTGGACATTTGGCCAGATCGACCAGAAGGCATGCCTGTTGCTTGGGAAGTTTTTGGTTGGGAACCTGCTCTCTGGGCGGAAGGCTGTGTTCGGGGTCCCCGATTACGGGCGGGCGCTGGCGTTGTTGGTAAGGGAGCGGTATCGGGAAAATCTGTAAAAAAGTTGGCCGCCTCGGCGCTGACACACTCATCCACCCCCATATCTGCATACCAGTAGAGGAGCGCGCGCAAAGCAGCTTCAGTAGGGGCGCCTTCTGAGGTGGGGCCCCCAGATCGCTTGGTGTCAGCCTGGTCCATAGACATTCAGGTAGAGTAATTGGTTTTAACCCGCGAATAAACTCCAGCTAGTCGCAAATATGGCCCCGCTTCTCCCTGTTTTTCCACATTGTTTCCTCTCTGGCAGTTATTTTCCCGTTATGCGTGCCCGAATTACGTGCCAGCAAGGGTGGCTGTGAACCGAATGAGTGCTAGCAAACACCTCCTTAACGACCCATATGCTATCGTCCCCTTCCTTTTTGCAGGCTTTTTGGATCGATGGGAAGCAAGCATATTGTCAGGAGCTTACAAGATTTGTCTCGATTACTGATACCGGCACTTCCAGCTAACGGCCCCTACCGGCTCCTTAATGCCCGTGTGCCAACGGCAATGGTGGCATTAACTGGTGGGATTACTGCGAAAGCTGATTTTGAAGGATTAGTGGCCGTTGATATCGATGTCGATCATCGCGGCAATGTTGGTTTGGTTCGCCCCGCGTCCATGAACGGTATAGAGGTTGCTGGCGCAGGGCCTGCTATAGATTTGGATAATAGGGTGGTTTTCACCCGGCTTGCAGAAATTCATACCCATATCGATAAAACTCAGACATGGGAGCGTGCTCCAAACTTTGATGGATCATACCAGGGAGCCAAACTAGGTGCGAAAGGCGATCGTCGCGAACCTTGGTCATATGAAGATGCATATCGGCGTATGTCTTTTGCGCTAAACTGTGCCTATGCGTATGGCACCAGATCGTTGCGCACCCATATTGATAGTCAGAAAAAGCGAACAAGCCCCAGTTGGAAAGTGTTTGATGATCTGCGTCGTGAATGGTCAGAGCGCATTGCATTACAGGGCGTAGTCTCGCTTGGTGCTGGAAAAATTATGGGGAAGTACGGTGACCGTGTTGCTCAAACCGCTGCTGATTATGGTGCAGCATTCGGGCCGGTTATCTATCCTACCGAAAATCAGCAAGCTGAAATTATACGCTCATTCGAGTTGGCTGAACGATATGGTTTATCGTTAGATTTTCATGTAGATGAAACACTTGATGCGACAGCTAACGGCCTTGAGCTTATCGCTCGTACGGCTCTGGACCGGGGGTTTAAGAATAATATTGTTTGCGGGCATGTGTGCTCGCTGTCGATGAAAGATGATGAGGAAATTTCTGGTATTCTATCGATCGTGCGCGAAGCAGGGATTGGTATAGCTACATTGCCGATGACGAATCTTTATCTTCAGGACCGTGATGAAGAGATTTCATCTATTCCAACCGCACCACTATTTCGAGGCGCAGCACCAATGCGTAATATTTATGCTGCTGATGTCATGCTTGCCGCTGGTGGTGATAATTGCCGTGATGCATTTCATCCATATGGTGATTTTGATCAGGTGGAGGTGTATCGTGAGGCAGTGCGCATAGGTCATCTTGATAATCCAACTGGTCAGTATGCTAACTGTATTGCCAGCGTGGCAGAAACAATGATGGGTCTTGAAGAACCTATACTGATCGCACAGGGGCGTGTTGCCGACATGATCATTTTTTCCGGACGTTCATTTTCGCAAGTTTTCTCACGTTTGGGTGCCCCAAGGAAGGTCATTTGTCGCGGCACACCTGTGAATGCAGAGTTACCCGATTTCGAAAATTTTAGTCAAACTTGGTGATCTGGGGTTTGCCATCTGGGTGATCTCGTTTTATCACCAGTTAAAACCTGTCACCTCAAGGATTTATTATGCTCAAGCCATTGATTGCCGGAAACTGGAAAATGAACGGGCTAACTGCATCACTAGATGAGATTGATGCGTTGCTTGAAAAACTGGGGGGGAGTGCTCCGGCAAATGCGGATGTTCTGATTTGCCCGCCTGCTACGCTCCTGAACACCATGATAGCGACGCTGGATGAGAGTGGTATTACTGGCGGCGGACAGGATTGTCATCCAAACGAGAGTGGTGCTCATACCGGTGATATTAGTGCGGAGATGTTGCACGACGCAGGTGCTACTCATGTGATTGTTGGTCATTCTGAGCGAAGAGCAGATCATCGAGAAAGTGATGAGCTGGTGCGCGCAAAGGCAGGTGCTGCACTATCAGCCGGGTTGTCGCCGATCATCTGCGTTGGTGAGAGCCGCGAGCAACGTGAAGCTGGCCAAGCCTTAAGAATTGTTGAGAGCCAGTTGTTAGGTTCCATGCCTGAAACTGAAACCGATACTGTCGTTGTTGCTTATGAACCTGTTTGGGCCATTGGTACCGGACTGACGCCAACTCTTGATGATATTGCTGAGGTCCACCGCCATTTACGTGGGCATCTTGGTCGCGCTACTCGTATCCTTTATGGCGGGTCAGTAAAGCCAGGGAATGCAGCGGAAATTCTTGGCGTAGAAGATGTTAATGGCGCGCTGGTTGGCGGAGCCAGCCTGAAGGCGGATGATTTTTACGGTATTATTTCTGCAGCATGATATCAGGCGGATGCACCCATTCGAAATGTGAACGTCTATCTTGTGATATTGTGTTGATCTTGGCGCAATACCGTGCAGGGTCCGTAAATGTGTTACACTAGGCTTTGATTATGCGTTTTATGTTATTATTCTCTATCTTTATTATTTTGCTCATTGCGATTTCAGGGTGTACTGCCTGGCAAATTGAAAAGAAACATCCTGCAATTGGTAAATTTATTGAGGTGGATGGTCAGCAACTGCATTATGTAGAGCTTGGCTCTGAAAATTTTGCAGGCCCTCCTTTGGTTTTGCTACATGGTTCCAGTGCGAATTTGAATGATACGAAAATTGCTCTTGGTGATGAGCTTGCTGAACGTTCACGTGTGATTTTGTTCGATCGTCCGGGTCGAGGGTATTCCACAAGGCCAAAAAATGGTTACCTTCTCGATGTCCAAGCTCAGTTGATACATAAAGCTCTAAAAAAGATGGGTGTTGAAAAGCCAATCTTAATTGGGCAAAGCTTGGGGGGGTCTGTCGCGTTAGCATATACGCTGCGCTATCAAAATGATATGTCCGGGGCCGTTTTGTTAGCACCTGCCAGCCATGAATGGCCGGGGGATGTTGTTTGGTATAATAAATTATCTTCAAACCCATTTTTTGGACTCCTCTTGAGGCGGACGATAGTTCCATATTATGGGCGCGTTGTTGCTAAAAATAGCGTTAATGGCACTTTTTGGCCTCAAGCGGCACCAGAGGATTATTATGAGCGTGTCGGAATAGCACTCTTGTTTCGTCCCAAGGAATTCAAGAATAATGCGGATGATGTGGTGCATTTGAAGTCACAGATTATTGAAATGTCGAAAAGATACTCAGAGATATCAATCCCGACTCGGATTTTTGTGGGAACTCACGACACAACAGTTAGTCCAACAATTCACAGTTACAATCTGGCAAAAGATATTGCAGGAGCTGAGTTGACAATTTTACCCGCCACTGGGCACGGTCTTCATCATACAGCGTCTGATGAGATCATCGCCGGAATTGAAGCAATGACGGCTAAAATTATTGTTGCCGGGGCTGAAACTCAAAATGTTCCTCCATCGGTAAATACTCCTGATACTGGGGCGGTCATTGCTGGTGATATTGATTTGGAAGAGCAAAAAACTGAGCTTAATCAAGTTGAAGACAGCCTTGTAGATACACCATAGCATAATAAGCTGAGCGTTTTGAACTAGGTGTGGCTGTCTCTTGCACAATTGTCATTGTTAGCACATATGCAAGTTATCAATTTACTTAACTAAAACAGGAGTTCCCGTATGAAATTATACGGTCATTTTTTGTCTGCACCGGCTAATATGGTACGTCTTGCCGCCAGCGCCATGGATGTTGATCATGAGTATATTCACGTTGATCTTATGAAGGGAGAGCAAAACTCTCCTGAATATAAGGCAATTAGCAGGTTTGGAAAAGTACCGGCTCTTGTAGACGGTGATTTTGAACTTTGTGAAAGTGGCGCGATTTGCAAATATCTTGCTGCCACTAAGGGATCAGATTTTTATCCTAATGATCACAGGCAACGCGCAGTAGTTGATCAATGGATGGAGTATTCATCACAACATGTGCGCCTGGCGATGTCAAAAATTCTGTTCAACAAGTTTTTTGCCCCGATGCTGGATATGCCGGTTGATGAAGCTTCGATTACCGAAGGGCAGGAAATGTTGGGCAAGCAAATGCCTCAAGTAGAAAAAGCCTTATCTGCTTCCAGTTATCTGACAGGGGATGAAATTACGCTTGCTGATGTTGCGTTGGTTGCGGCGATGGAGCCATTCGATATGATCGGTTTTTCTCTCAATGAATATCCAGCTGTCGGCAAGTGGAGACAGGATATAATGAGTACGGACTGGTATAACCGTGTTCACAAAAATTATGCAGCAGAAATGCAATCGTAAGATATTCACATTTTCGGTTATACATTGAACCAAAATTTATCACTAAATTTTGGTTCAAGACGGCAATGAGTATAGCTGGTAAGTCAGCAGGAATTCAAAGAAACCGCGTAATCACATCTTTGTATGATCGTGACAGTTTCAATTCTTGCCCACCTTCTAAAATAAGAAAATACTCACTATTGGAATGTGGATGTAGTTCCTTAACCTTGTTTACATTGACAATAGCGGAGCGATGTACGCGTTGGAAGCGTGACGGGTCCAGGCGAGCTTCCAGCGCTTTCATGGTCTCACGTATAATGTGGGTTTTCCCACCAGCGTGGACGCACATATAGTCACCGGCAGCATCGATCCAGTCAATTTCATCAGCATTCAGCACGATTACTTTTGATCCATCCTTGAAGCTCATCTTCTCCGGGTAGCGGTTTTTCTCGCTCCAGTCTGGATCATCGAGTAATTCCTTAATTCGGTTACGTTCATCTTCATTGAAGCTTGAAAGCATTTCCACTAACTGGCTCTCGCGACCGACGGCACTTTTTGATTTCATGGTCTCACGTGCGCGGTGGATTGCATCTTTCAAGCGTTCTTCTTCAACTGGTTTTACGATGTAATCGAGTGCGTTGGCTTCAAATGCTTCGATTGCATATTTGTCGTATGCTGTGACAAAAACAAACATTGGCATATCAGAACCAAGAAGCGCGCGCACAACCCCAAGGCCATCTATGCCCGGCATTTGAATATCGAGAAAAACCAGATCCGGGTTAAGCGCTCTGATATCGCGGATAGCTTCGCGGCCATTGGCAGCTGTGCCAATAATGCTCACTTCCTGAAATTCTTCCAACCGCAATGTCAGCCCCTGAACTGCAAGCGGTTCATCATCTACCAGCATAACCTTTATTGGGGCATCGCTCATTATGTTACTCCTTTTCCTCAAACGGTATCGTTAGCGATACACACAATCCTTCAGGGACCAGTTTGGTCAATTTAAAGGTTTGGTTATCGCCGTATAGGTGGATCAAGCGGTCACGCATATTGACAACGCCTACCCCTGTTCTTGATGTTAGCATCATATCTGGATTTTCTGGCGTGTTCGGACCATTGTCACATACCCGAAGAAACAATTGCTCATTTTCTCTTTGTGCAACAATGCGAATTTCACCGCCAACTTCCATAACCCCAATAGCATATTTAATAGCGTTCTCGATAGCAGGCTGTAAAATCAGGGAGGGTACTTTTGCATTAAGGACATCGCTATCGATATCCTTGATTACGGTTAATCTCTCACCAAAGCGTGTTTTTTCAATCTCCAGATAGAGTTCCAGCGCTTTCAATTCATCTGATAATGTCGTTTTTTGAAGGGGATCACTATCTAATGAATAGCGTAAAAATGCTGATAGTTGAGTCAGCATCACATTGGCATGTTTATTCTGTTTTGAGAGTACGAGAGTGGATATCGCGTTCAACGTGTTGAACAAAAAGTGTGGGTTTAGCTGGTAGCGCAGCATTTTTAATTGTGCCTGATCGGCGAGGCGTGCTGAAAGAAGTGCTCTTTGTGTTTCGTCACGTAGTGTCAGATAATAATTGATGCCGAAATAAAATCCCGCCCAAGTCAGGATAAGGAAAATATTGACAGGCAAATCCGGTAGTAAAAGCCATAGAAAATTTGCGGTGCCAAATTCAAAAATTCTGTCGCGTACCCAATCTTCACCAAGGATGACAATATAAATTGGAGCTTTCACAGCGGACATGATCATTGCCATGATGGCTGAAGAGGTAATGGTTATGCCGAGCAGCATAGCTGGATCTTGATGGCGGGCGTAGCGATAAATTGGCCTCAAAAAGATTGTTGATGTCAAAAAACCCACAAAAGCTGAAGCAAAGGAAAATGGCAGCGTAGATAAACGAACGCCACCAAATTGAGGGGCGGTGGTAAGAATGTGGAGAAGTAGAAAGCCGACCCAGCCGACGGCCTGGAAAACCCAGAATAGTCGGTTTTTATCAGCAAAGACCCAGTTCATAGTTCGGTGACTGGCTGCTGGTTTTTCTGAAACATGTGGAGCAACGACATCTTTTACATCCAGAAATGGTCCGCTTTTATTGCGGCCAGTTTTCGTGGAGGCAGGTGTGCTGGACGTTGCTGTGTCTATTGCTCCGGATGTTTCATCCATCTGAGGTGTAGATTCCTGTTTCGATGTGTTGTTGGACAAAATCTGGCTCCCTGTTGCCAAAGGTTCAAGCACAATGCGTCAGAGCGCTCCCCTGATGCGATGAAAGACGCAATGATCAGAGTGGTTTAGTGATTATAGCTGGTTATGCCTCAAGAGATAAGAGGCGTACGTCCCCACCTGCCGCTGTGGTATTTATACTTAATGTTCTTTCAACGGCAAATCGAACCGAATCAGAGATCCTTAAGGCCGGGATGATAGCACCTTCACGGCGAGCGAGAATCTGCTGCACGTACTTTCGTTGAACGGGTTGCTCGCAAGCGACAGCACAAATGCGTGAATCAATAAAAAGGGTCTCGCTAAAAGAACGTCTATCCAGAATTGAAACAAGCGCGAAGTTTTCTGATTCTTTAGCAAGCAGCGCTGCCATTTGTTCAGATAAAGGACAGTTTGGGACAATTGTGCTATTTCCGGCAGCGAGGGCAAGGATCATTTGCTCGATGGCAATAGACTTTGCCACCGTTTTGCTATTGTCAGTATTATCTGCTGGGTCGCCCAAACATATAATTGTGCCGCGCCCTTTCAGGCGCAATGTGTTTGATTCGCCTGTTGGACCTGGCAGGGTATTTACAGGATCGAATAGTTGGTGACGATTGTTGATAATTCGCTCAATAATTGGCTTTAAGCTCTTTGTTGCTGTGTTTTTCAAGTTGCGCCAAAATTCAGTTTGATCAGGATGGGCGATCCAGTGCTTGAAAGCTGTATCGGCTTTGGCAACAGCCTCTCTTTCGATTTCACTCATGGGCCGGACGGGGAATGAAAATGAGTTTGCTCCCGTTTTAATTCTGCCGGGGTCAACAGGGTTTTTTGTAAGAGCCGGAAGGTAGTGTGGGCCTCCGGCTTTTGGACCTGTGCCAGATTGGCGCTCACCGCCGAAGGGTTGAACACCGACAACAGCTCCAATCTGGTTGCGATTAACATATATATTTCCAACTCGGGCCCGGGCAGCAATCGTATGCATTGTTTCATCAATACGGGTGTGAATGCCAAGAGTTAAGCCAAATCCAAGCGTGTTGATATCATCAATGACTTGGTCAAGCTGTTCGGCCTCATAGCGAACTACATGCAAGGCTGGTCCAAATACTTCTTTTGTTAAATCGGATATATTGTCCAGCTCAAACGCGATGGGTCCAAAAAAGGTTCCCTTACTGATGGTTGGTGTTGGAGATCGCGCGATCAGGTGGGCATTATTTTCCAGCCTTGCAAGATGTGCTGTGATGATGCTTTGTGCTTGGGAATCGATAACTGGACCTACATCTGTCGCGAGATCGGATGGATCCCCTATGGTCAGTTCTGCCATGGCTCCGGCCAGCATTTTTCGAAATTTATCCGCAATATCCGCCTGTACACACACCAGCCTGCATGCAGAACAACGTTGACCTGCACTTTGAAAGGCACTTGCTACAACATCATTGACGGCTTGCTCAAGTAGTGCAGTTGAATCAATAATCATTGCATTGATGCCGCCGGTTTCGGCAATCAGAACGGCGTCATTCTTGCCTGTTTCAATGAGTGTCCTGTTGATGATTTGGGCGACTGGTGTCGAACCGGTAAAAATTACGCCAGCAATATCGGGATGTGCTACAAGCTTTGCGCCCACATTTTCACCTGTGCCAGGCAAGTAATGTAGAACTTCTTGTGGTACGCCAGCTTTTATTAATAGTTTGACAGCCTCGAATGCAATAAGAGGGGTTTGTTCCGCTGGTTTGGCGATAACGGCATTTCCAACAGCAAGAGCGGCAGTGACCTGCCCCAGGAAGATCGCTAATGGAAAATTCCATGGAGATATACAAGTGATAATACCGAGTGGTTCGTTTGAGGAAATTATCTTGGCTTGGCCTGCATAGTAACGACAAAAATCAACAGCTTCACGCACTTCAGCAATAGCGTCTTCCCACGTTTTTCCTGCTTCGAAAACAGTCATTGCCATGAATTCAGTCATCCGTGCTTCCAGAGTATTGGCCGCTTTCATCAGGAAGGAGCTGCGGGTTTCAGCAGAAAGCGTAGCCCATCGGGGTTGATTTTTCTTTGCTGAAATTATTGCATGATTTAGTTGCTTGTCGGTCGTATACTGAACGCTTCCGATTTTGTCTTCCTTGTTGGCAGGATTTGAAACATCCAGAATTTGCCCTTTGTCAGGTTTGGTGGTGAGAGGTTTTGCCTGAATCATTCCAAATTCGGCTCGCATGGCTTGGGAGTATTGCCTGGCGATTGCGGGGTCTGTGAGGTCAACCCCTTTTGCTGAAAGGCGAGGAGGCCGGATGTTTTCTTCTGTAAATAAATCACGAGGTGCGCGAATTGCTGAGTTAGGAATAACATCGAGCTCTCGTACTTCCAATACCGGTGAAGCAATGATTTCTTCCACTGACAAGTCTGGATCTATCAGTTGATTGACGAAAGAAGAGTTAGCTCCATTTTCCAGCAAACGCCTCACCAGATAAGGCAGTAATTCCTTATGCCCACCGACTGGTGCGTAGATGCGTGAGCGCATGCCATCTTCAATCAGTGTATCATGGAGGAGCTCGCCCATGCCGTGAAGGCGTTGTAATTCATAATCTGTGTAGGGTCCATTAGGGTGGGACTTGGCTATCTCTCTAACACTAGTAGCTGTCAATGCATTATGGGTAGCAAATTGTGGGTAAAAAACATCCGTATTGTCGAATAGTTTGCATGCGCAGGCTAAATAGCTAAGGTCAGTCAGAACCTTGCGTGTAAATACTGGATAAGTTTCAAGGCCCATCACTTGAGCACGTTTGATCTCGCTATCCCAATATGCGCCCTTCACAAGTCGAACCATGATCCGTCGCCCCGTTTCACGGGTGAGTGTTGCCAACCAATCAAGAACAAAGCCCGCCCGGCGTTGATAAGCCTGCACCACAACACCAAACCCTTGCCAACCATCAAATGCAGAATCACGCATAACCATTTCAATGAGGTCAAGAGAGATATCTAGCCTGTCTGCTTCTTCTGCGTCTATATTGAACCCCATATTGGCATTTTTAGCAGCAAGAGCCAGGGTCCGTAATTTTATACCAAGTTCTGTTAGTACACGCTCTTTTTTCCCATATTCATAGCGAGGGTGAAGAGCGGAAAGCTTTACTGAAATTCCTGGATTAAGTGTTGACTCAGATTTTTTCGAGTGCCGTGCTATTGCAGTAATCGCTTCGGCATAATCCTGAAAGTATTTTTCTGCGTCTTCGGCTGTGTGGGCTGCCTCGCCAAGCATATCAAAAGAGAAAAGATAACCATTGCCAGAAAATGAACGACCCTTTTTCATGGCTTCGTCAATGGTTTCGCCGAGAACAAAATGTTCGCCCATAATTTTCATGGCTTGCGCCACTGATGCGCGAATAACCGGTTCACCGATTCGGTCCAATAGCGACTTGGTCGCTTTTAACATGCGTGTTGCCGGGTTTGACTTTGCAGCATCCACATCATCCAGCCAAGCTGCTGTTAACATAAGGGCATTTGTAGAAAAATTGACCAAAGGAAACGGGCTTGCGCCCTTATGAACCGACCAATCGCCAGCCTCTACCTTATCGCGTATTAATGCATCAGCGGTTGCCACATCGGGTGTGCGTAGCAAAGCCTCGGCAAGGCGCATTAAGGTGACGCCTTCTGCAGTGGAGAGGCCATATTCCTGCAGGAATTTGTCAATGAGGCCTGAGCGCTTGGCGTTTTTACGGGCAGAGGTAATGAACTCAGCGGCTGCCTTTTGTGCAGATGCGCGTGCCGCATCGCCCATGTCTGCTGCTGACAAAAGCTGTTTGGTAAGTGTGGCCTCATCAGCAAGGTAATGGTTGCGAATAATGGCGCGATGGTCGTTGAGTGAAATCATAGTGCATCCGTAACATCAGAAAGTAGGAATATTTCTATTTGGTTCATACGCCTGTTTTACGTCCTTGTGTATCGACAAGCCTGCCAAAATTAGCCCTGTTGGTAGTTACAATGGCCAAGCTTGCCATGTGGTCCAGCCATGATATGACATCGGCAAAACTCAACTAGTTTGGCGAGCTAATTTGCCCCCTAAAATCGAGGAAATCTCCATGTCTGATACACATTATACCCATGGCCATTTTGTAAACGGCAATCACGTTTCAGGGCAATCCGGCCGGATGCATGATATTTTTAATCCAACAACTGGTTCAGTGCAGGGGCAAGTTGCGTTGGCATCTGCGAACGAGGTTGAAGTCGCTATCAGTGCAGCGCAAAAAGCATTTCCTGCATGGTCAACGGTAAACCCACAGCGCCGGGCGCGCGTGATGTTTAAATTTAAAGATCTCGTTGAAAAAGATATGGATAATCTTGCGAAGATGCTTTCATCTGAACACGGGAAAATTTTGCCTGATGCACGAGGAGATATTCAACGCGGGCTTGAGGTTATTGAATTTTCTTGCGGTATTCCGCATTTGCAAAAAGGTGAGTACACCGAAGCGGCGGGCCCGGGAATTGATGTTTATTCAATGCGCCAGCCATTGGGAGTTGTTGCTGGTATTACACCGTTTAATTTTCCAGCAATGATCCCGATGTGGATGTTTGGTGTTGCAATCGCTTGTGGGAACACATTCATCAATAAACCATCCGAAAAAGATCCATCAGTACCGATGCGTCTTGCAGAATTGATGATGGAAGCTGGTGCACCCGAAGGTGTGTTGAATGTAGTCAATGGCGACAAAGAATCCGTTGATGCTTTGATCGAAGACCCTCGCGTCAAAGCTATTTCCTTTGTTGGCTCATCTGACATTGCTAATTATATTTATGCCAATGGTGCTGCGCGTGGTAAACGGGTGCAAGCATTTGGAGGCGCTAAAAACCATATGGTGATCTTGCCCGATGCTGATATGGATAACGTGGTCAATCAATTGGTGGGTTCAGCTTATGGGTCTGCCGGGGAGCGTTGCATGGCGACGCCAGTTGCTGTGCCCGTAGGAGGCGGTACCGCAGAAAAGCTTATAGAAATGATGAAGCCACGGGTGGAAAGTTTGGCGATTGGTCCGTCAATGTCGGAAGACTCGGATTTGGGACCGATGGTAACCGCGGCGCATCGGGATCGTGTTGCAAGTTATATCGATATGGCTGTCAAAGAAGGTCAGGATCTGGTGGTAGATGGCCGTGAGTTTTCTTTGCAAGGCTATGAGGATGGGTTCTTTATGGGGGGGACATTGCTTGATAAAGCAAAACCGGGGCATCAATCCTATACAGATGAAATTTTTGGCCCTGTATTACAAATTGTTCGCGCTGAGAATTTCGAAGAAGCAGTAGCACTGCCATCGGATCACCAATACGGGAATGGAGTTGCGATCTTTACGCGCAATGGTGCTGCCGCGCGTGAATTTTCTCAAAAAGTCAATGTTGGCATGGTTGGCGTAAATGTACCGATCCCTGTTCCTGTCGCTTATCATACATTTGGAGGCTGGAAACGATCCGGTTTTGGGGATACAAACCAGCATGGACCAGAGGGTGTGAAATTCTGGACCAAGGTAAAAACCATCACACAGAAGTGGCCAGAGGATGTGCAAGGGTCGGAATTTGTAATTCCGACGATGGATTAGTTTTAGATGCATTCAACGTTGTCAGACTTTTTCGATAAGAACGCATCTCTTTATACTGAGGTTAAAACCAATTATGAAATGCCTGGGCGGCACTACCATAATTGGTCTCATATTCAGGAGCTATTGAGAGCATTTGAAACATGTGTTGAAAGATTGCATGATCCAGAAGCGGTTTTGTTGGCGATTTATTATCATGATGTGATTTATCAAGCGCTATCCTCTACAAATGAGGAGGATAGCGCTGCTCTTTTTGTTGAACATGCAACAGGGAAGCTTAATGATACCTGCATTGCTTTTATTGAAAATCTGATCCTTGCAACGAAGGATCATGTGCCTGTTGATGGTATGATGGCGTCCAACTATGAAGATTGCCTTCATTTTCTCGATATGGATATATCGATTTTAGGCGCGCCAGAGCCTGATTATCAAAAATATGTAGAGGGTGTGCGCCAGGAATATTCAATGGTACCTGAAGCACTTTTCAATAATGGACGGCTCACCGTGCTAAAGGGCTTTCAAAGCCGGCCACGCCTTTTTCTCACGGATTTATTTCATAATACGCTTGATACGCAGGCACGAATTAATATCGCGAATGAAATTGATGTCCTCCAAGGGCATGTGTGAAATGACGGCCCGCATATTGTTATTGACTGATAATTGAGAACACGCTCAACTCATTATTATGCGCTTGTCTCTTAAATCATTAGTTGTTCCCATCGTCTTTGCTTTGCTGGTTTTTGTTGCTTTGCAAACCGAAAAGGGCGCTTTGCGTGATCGCGGTGTTGTTCGGGTGAAAGAACATTCTACTCGGGAAAAAGTTGTTATCTTCTCATGGGCTGATGCTGTGGAAGCCCCGATGGCAATGCAGTTTCGTGACGCTTTTGCCCAGTGGCGAGAGCGTACTGATACGATCATTATTGATCTCAACTCTCCCGGCGGATCTCTGCGGGAGGGGCAAAAGGTAATTGAAATAATTGAAGGTATGAAAAAGACACATCGAGTGGAAACACGTGTGCGTGGCAGGCGTTACTGTCTTTCGATGTGTGTGCCCATATACTTGCAGGGTGATTTGCGCCGTGCCTCCCCATCATCACGCTGGATGTTTCATGAACCAAAACTAGTTGATGCGTTTACTGATAAAATTCAAGAGCAACCTGATTTTGAGCAAAACTGGAGCAGTAATCGTTTTTTTGATCGCTATTTTGTCAATTCTGAAATGGACGCCGATTGGCGAGAACGACTGAGGGATCAATGGGTTGGTGAGGATGTGTGGTTTACTGGCAAGGAACTCGTTGAACAACATTCAGGTGTAGTTCAAGAATTGATGTGATGCGGCGATATTGGAAGGCTTCGTGTATAGAGAGGGTGCTGATTTTCTCGCTATCTGCCTGTGCCGACAGCGTGCACTGACCCCATTAAAACGGAAAAATAATATCGTAAATTTGCTGCCCATAACGAGGTTGTTGGACATCTGTGATTTGGCCTCGGCCGCCATAAGAGATACGGGCTTCTGCAATTTGTGTATGATTGATCGTGTTGGTATTAGCGATATCTTCAGGGCGAACAACGCCTGTAACCGTTAGCTCACGGACTTCATAATTGACACGGACTTCTTGTCGTCCTGCAATGACGAGGTTTCCGTTCGGAAGAACATCAGTCACAATGGCAGCAACAGAAAGGCGTACTTCTTCCTGACGGTCTACGCTTCCTTCACCGCGCGATGTTGAATCAGATGATAAATCTACAAGTTGTGCAGCATTCGCGCCATCTGGTAATAACTCCACCAGTTTTTGCTCAAGACCGCCGAAAGCTGGTAACGCTGCTTGCTCACCATTAGAACGAGAGCGCTCGGTGGAATTATCAAGTCGAGCGCGATCATCGATATTAATCACGATAGTAACAATATCACCAGTTCGACGCGCCCGCTGATCTTTAAAAAAAGACTTACCTCCCGTGCGCCACAAAGAGTTAGAGGTGTTATCTTCCCTATAGGGAGCAGGCATCGGTAACGCGATTGGCTCACGCCCGTGTAATGTTGCCGGATTGGTTGTTGGTGTTAATGGTGGTGGAGTACCGATATTTTTAACCCGGTCAACGGTGGAACACGCGCTAAGAGTAAAAGCAAAACTAAAACTAACAAGGAGAATGCGCAACATAAGGTTTGGCTTTCAGGAAATTTACCGGTTAATTCTGGAAGGTGAATTGTCTACGATTGCGGCTATAACTTCCACACGATTATGATCGGAGACAAGAGCTCGAATGGTTCTATCTGTACGGGGGTTTCTAACGGTGATGATATCTCCTGCACCGCCGCTTTCTTCCGCAATGGCACGGTGACTAAGGTTCAGGCCAGATTTCTTGTACTGCATGGTGATTAGTGCCCCGCGTGATACTAATACGGGTTTAGTGACATCATGCCCACGCAATGGTTGACCCGCCCGGAGTGGGCGTCTTGCTATCATGCCCTCAAGGTTTTCCTGCTGTGTAATGGTATTCTTAGTATTTGTCTGCAGTGAACTTATCCACTCGATATTACCCGCTGTGATGATATCGCCACGTTGCAGGTTGTGGATTAAGACAGGTATATTGACTGGTGTTCGCGCAAAACCTGTAAGGATAACCGGTTGCGGTAGGCCTGGGTCTGCAAACCGCACAACAAACCGGCCCGTGGATTTTGACAAGGTTACATTCGTCGCTGCATCGCTCTGCAAGCTAGCGGCAAAGGCGGGTAACGGCGCAGTTGCATTTGTTAAGCTAATTTCCATACTTGCATCAGCGCCTACATTGTGAAGAATGTCTTCTAATATGGGCAACATATCTTGCGCGGTAAAAGTGTCAGTAGCCATGGCATGGCGCGGTGCTAGTGGGGTGAATAGTAACCATATTACAAGAAATGCATGTCCAATCGACGCAGGGGAGAGGCGATATGTATACGAAGTAAAATTCATGACTGATGACCTATCGTCTTAAGTTTGCATTGGTGGCAAGTATTTCATCGGATGTTTCAATAACCCGTGCGTTCATCTCATAAGCGCGTTGAGCAGCGATCAGTGCGGTAATTTCCTGAACTGGATCTACATTTGAAGTTTCGACAAAACCTTGAAGGACGGTACCAATTCCTTCCTCGCCAGGGTTACCGATTACGGGTTCACCTGAAGCTGCAGTTTCGAGAAGGAGGTTGCCGCCAATGGCCTCAAGCCCGGATTCATTAAAGAAGGTTGCAAGTTCAAACTGTCCCAGTTCTTGTAAATCCGTCTGGCCTGCAATTCTTGCCTGAACGAGACCATCATCAGAGATAGCGATATCTACGGCGTCGTCAGGAATATTGATGCCCGGCAATACTTCATATCCATCCTCAGTGACGATCCGACCATCAGATGAAATAGAGAAATTCCCTGCACGTGTGTAAGCATTTTGTCCGTCAGGTAATTCAACGCGAAACAGTCCACGCCCGGAAATGGCAAGATCGAGATCATTACCAGTTTGAGTGACATTGCCTTGCTCGATTATGCGATAAACAGACCCGGTTTTTACACCCGTACCGATCTGGATGCCATTGGGTACAACTGTCCCAGAAGTGGAGGAAAGCGCGCCTGGGCGTTCCAATGTCTGATAGAGGAGATCCTGAAATTCTGCCCGTTGGCGTTTGTAACCTATCGTATTGAGGTTAGCGATATTATTGGAGATCACTTCGACATTGCGCTGCTGGGCAAGCATTCCTGTTGCGGCGATATTAAGGGATTTCATGAGGTTTGCTTTCGGTTATGCAGTATCGGTGAATGAGCGTATGGCTTCGCGCGATAACTCATTGGATGTTTCAATAAGCTCTGCAGCTTGTGTGTAAGCGCGTGAGATTTTGATCAGGTTGGTAATGCCAGCAATCGGTTGGACATTGGCAGTTTCGATAAACCCTTGTTGAAGAGAAACATTTTCCAGGACTGAGCCTTCAATCGGGGCGAGAAAAAGATTATTCCCCTGCCGACTCAAAAGCTGATTATTTTCGAACGTATAGATACCAAGTTTAGCTAGTGTCGTGCCGTTTTGTTGAAGATCACCTTCAGGTGATAAAATTGGGTCACGACCTTGTGGGTCTAATAAAATTGGTGACCCTGTATCGTCAAGTATTGAATGGCCATCCCGGCTAACCAGCTCACCAAACGGGCTGACACCAAAATGCCCATCGCGTGTATATCGTATGCCGTCTGGTGTCTCTACGGCAAAGAAACCATCACCATTGATTGCAAAGTCAAGCGATGCATGGGTTTGAATAAGCT